>JANRLV010000045.1:0-5441 GCA_033762195.1 Chitinophagaceae bacterium
CAGAATCTTGGGGTTATACTGTGACATTCGGGCAACAGCTAGGAGGCTCCTCCGGAGCCTTTGGGAAATAAAAATAATTCGGGGCTACAGGTGGGGTGCCCCTCCGGGGCAAAGAAAAAGTCAAACATAAAAATACCGTCATCCAACATCCAACATCCGTCATCTGTCATCCAACATCCGTCATCCAACATCTAACATCCAACATCCAACCTACACCACCGGCTCCCACCCTTTCTCATATTCCCTTCTCCACAACTTCATCGCTTCCGAGTCATTTGTGATATGGCCATTGGAAGGATCGCAGAATAAGGTAGTTCCTCTTCGCTGGGCGATATTGGCGAGATGACAGAGTAATACACTCTTATGTCCTTCATCCATGGTAGAGTTCAGGGTAGCTTCACCCCTGATGCTGTTGATGAAATTATGCAGGTGGAAAAAATCCAGGTTACCATTGGCGCTTAACGTATTGGTGGCGGCATTGGAGGCACCCGCCTTCATTTCTTTTACCAGTTTATTATTGGCATCATAGATCGCGTAATCATCATTCCCCCGGTTCACCAGCGTACCATTGGTGCCGTAGATAATGAACCCACGTCCCCCTCCTTCCACTTCAAACTTATTACAGCTACGGCCTTCCCAGGTGATGCTTTTGGCAGAACCAAATTCAAAACTGGCCACCTGGGTATCCGGCATTTCCCAATCATCCTTAAAGGCATAACGCCCGCCAATGGAAGCTACCTTGGTCGGGAAGTCGACTCCAAGCATCCAGCGGCACATATCGATCTCATGCGTTCCGTTATTACAGGTTTCCGCCGTTCCCCAATGCCAGAACCAATGCCAATTGTAGTGAACCAGGTTGTCCTGATAATCACGACGCGGAGCGGGTCCTTGCCAGAGATCAAAATCAAGCGTACCCGGTACAGGTACTTTCTTTCCTGTACCAATGGATTTCCGGTTATTCGCATACCAGGCTTTTCCTAAATAAGCTTCGCCAATGACACCCTCCCGCACCTGTTTCACCGCATCAATGAGATTGGGCATGGAGCGGCGTTGGTTACCCATTTGTATTTTGGTATTGGGATACAATTTCATCAGGTCAACCATTAATTCTCCTTCGTAGGGGTTATGGCTGAGTGGTTTCTCCACATACACATGTTTACCATTCTTCACTCCCATGATCGTGGCCGGTGCATGCCAATGATCCGGACCGGCAATGACCAGGGTATCAAAATCTTTCATCTTTACCAGGTCACGAATATCCTTTATCACCTTTGGTGCACGCGGTTTATTGGCAAATGGACGCAAGCCATTCGCAATGGCCTTTTCTTCCACATCACAGATATACGCGACCTCAACATTGGGTAGTTGGGAAAAACAATCCGCCAGATAGGCGCCTCTTCCATTCACCCCCATTACGGCGATCAATACTTTGTTACTCGGGGCGTTCTTTCCAAATACAGGAAAGTTCAGAATGGTGATACCGGCGGTGGCGAGGGAACTGTCGCGGAGAAATTTTCGGCGATTCATAGCGGGTTTATTTGTAGCTTAAAGATAGGGATTACTACCACAGAGACACAAGGGCACAGCTTTATTTGATAAACTAAATTTTCCACGCAAAAATCAATTCCATTAATTCCTCTGTGCCTCTGTGTCTCTGTGGTTATAGCACGAATTCAACAAATATCCCGACATTTGCCTCCGAAACATGACAAAAACCGAACGAATCATCCTCTTCCTGCTCGCAGCACTGAATTTTACGCATATCCTCGACTTCATGATCATGATGCCGCTGAGCAACTACCTGATGCCTTACTTTCATATCGGTGCCCAACAGTTCAGCATACTCGTAGCGTCCTATTCCATCAGTGCCTGTATATCCGGTCTCGTTGTGGCTATGGTCATTGACCGGTTCGACCGAAAGAAGGCACTCATCGTCGCCTATATTGGTTTCATACTGGGAACCCTGGCTTGCGGGGTGGCCCCCAGCTATGGCCTGTTATTGACCGCCCGTATTCTGGCGGGGTTGTTTGGTGGTATCCTTGGTGCACAGGCCCTGGCCATTGTAGCCGATCTATTTACCTATGAACGAAGAGGCCGCGCCATGGGTGCTGTCATGAGTGCATTTGCCGCAGCCTCCATCCTGGGTGTACCCATCAGCCTTTATCTCACCAATCTTTTCAAATTCAACTGGCATGTGCCCTTTCTTGTTATTGGTGGATTAGGTACAGTGCTCATCCCCTTTATGATCATTTACCTTCCCTCCATGGTTGCACATATACGGGAAGGAGAACAAAAGATCCGATTCGATGCCATCCGAACAGTCGTCGAAAATAAAAGCCAGCGTACGGCCCTGATCTTTTCCTGTCTGTTGATGATGGGGCATTTTCTCATCATCCCTTTTATCAACCCCTATCTGGAATTCAACAAAGGATTCTCCAAAGGCAATATCCCGCTGATCTATCTGTCCGGGGGCATCGCTTCTTTTGTAGCGGCTATTTTCCTCGGACGTTATTCAGATAAAGTGGGAAAACTGCCGGTCTTTCTCTGGTCGGTCTTTTTTTCGCTGTTCATGGTGCTGATCATCACGGCCATGCCGAATGTGCATTTCTCCATCATCCTGGGTTTCTTTGCACTCTGGTTCATGCTGGCCACAGGTCGTGCGGTTACCGCACAAGCCATGATCAGTGAAGTGGTATCCAGTGAACAACGCGGAAGTTTTATGAGTGTGAATGGAAGCGTTCAGCAATTGGGAAGCGGGATCGCCTCCCTGGCCGCAGGAGCCATTGTGTTTACCGATAAGGCCTCGGGTAAAATAATGCACTACAATTGGGTGGGGTATTTGAGTATTGCGGTGTTGTTTACCACTATGGTTCTTGGAAGGTTTATTTTTAAGAAGGTCGACAAAAATTAAATATTTACGCGCATAGCATTGAACTTTACTCGTGTCGCCAGAGGCGACAAGATACACGTGCGAAACCAGAGGTTTCGCACAGCAGCGAGAAAAAATTAATTCCCCACCCTATACACCGGATACCTTAAATAATCCGGTTCGAAGTACACCGAATTTTCATAGACAAAATTCAATTGCGCGCGCCCGTTCTTCGCGAAATTGCTATCGGCCACTCGTTTCTCTTCCAATTTCGTTTTTAGTTCGGGGTGGGTTTTCAGATATTCCGCGGCTGTTTCTTCGAACACATATCCGGAGAAACCTTCTTTTCGCCCGAGTATACCATCGAAATAATTCCAGGCAAAATAGGAATCCGGGGCACGGGGCTCCAACGTTTCTATCAAAAAACGATTGGCCACCTGGTTCATGGGAATATAAATATCTCCTTTTCTGAATTTCACCATCTCTTTAGTGACCGACGTTTTCACATCCGTGTTCATGTGATGGGATTCATAAGGGCGTGTGGCAGATTTATAATCATCAATGTGGTACACTTCCACTTCGATCAGGGTATCTTTTTTCAACGCCTGCATCTGCACTTTATTGATCTTTAACAGATCGATCACCGGCCACCATCCCTGTGGAATAACATAGGCCTTTGGTTTGCGCACCACCAGTTCAGGCTCATAGAAATTATAAAACCTGACCGTGGTCTCATAGGGTTTTGTCCGGTCATAATACAACCGGTTCTGTCCCGAAATCTCGCTGGGTTTATATCCCGACTTAAACCCTTTGTATAAGCGCTCGCTATATCGGCTCTTATCGAGTTTCCATGTCAGCGGAAATTCAACCTGGTTCAACACGGCTTTGCGGTCTTTATCCCGGGCTATGCGAATGGCCTCACTGTTGGCAGAAATAAAATCAATAAAACTCTTCATCAACTCCAACGTGGACTCTACCCGTTGAGGATAGGGTTTAAGCATATGCGTTTCGGCCACAAAAGAAAAGGTGGACCATAAAGCGCCATAACCGCTGCCATACCGAGGGCCTTCAAAAAATTCAGGCCAGCCTTCTTCAGGTGTATCTCCAAAACTGTTTACATAGGGGATAAGGTCATACCCCTTTTTTTTCATCGAGGCATAGATACCCGGTTCCATTTGTTTGTTCAGATAGGTCCCGGTTTCTCCACCCAGTTTATTGTGCTGCGTGGCGATCAGCGTCATCACATGCTGATAATCGGCCCCGTTGCTAACGTGGTTATCCAGAAATACATCGGGTTGGGTAAGATGAAATATCTCGGCAAATGATCGGGCTTCTTTGGAATCCGCTTTGATAAAGTCCCGGTTCAGGTCAAGGTTTTGTGAATTACCCCGGAAACCAAATTCATTGGGCCCGTCCTGATCCACCCGGTAATAAGGGCTACGGTTAAGACAGCCTCCGATATTATACACGGGAATGATCGCGAGTACCACATTATCAGGAAGCTTGATCTTATTCAGTACAATGTCTTTGGCCAATAGCATGGTGGCATCAATGCCATCTGGCTCGCCCGGATGAATACCATTATTGATCAGGAAAACGCGTTTATTGTTCTTCCGGATATTGGTAAAATTATGATCGCCATTATTAGCAATTACCACCAGATGGAGTGGGTACCCTGCATCGGTCATCCCCATGGTGAGCATCTTGACCTTCCCTGAATACGTATCCAGCTTTTGCCACCAGTCGATCACTTCGCTGTACACCGGTGTTTCCTTTCCCATGGTCTTTTCAAAGCGGGTCACCGGCACCTGGGCCTGTGAACGGAATGCCATCAACAGGAGGATGAGGAAAAGAGGGGAAGACTTTCTCATGCGCATAATTTGGCTAAAAATAAAAAAGGCACCCGGTATGGATGCCTTTTTTTATAAATTATTTAAAAGCTTACTTGGCGAGGGTATTCACCTTCTTGGCCAGCTTGCTTTTCAGGTTGGCTGCTTTGTTCTTGTGGATGATACCGCGTTTAGCAAGTTTATCGATCATGGAAGCTACCTTGGGGTATTCTTCTCCGGCTGCCGCTTTTTCCTCCTGAGAACGCAGGTCACGAATGGCATTACGGGTGGTTTTACCGTAATATTTATTTCTTTCCCGGCGCTTGGTTGCCTGACGAACATCCTTCTTGGTAGCCTTGTGATTAGCCATATAAATTCAGAGTTTTTGTCCTAAAATTTAGGGAGGCAAAGGTAGGGGGAATGGGAGATATTTCCAAAAAGGACCTTGATTTTTAGGGATTTTAAGGAAAAAAGAGGAAAGTGCCTGAGCGCCAAGGCACCAGGGCGCCAGGTACTAATGATTATCAAGGAAGTAGAAGGCCAGACCGGATCAATCAACTCTGCACTTTTTGAACGATATTTGTGCTCCAATAAAAATTCCCCTTGTCGATGAAGGATTTTTCCTACATAACGAGTTCGTCCCCTGCCTATATTGAAACCATTTATCAGGACTTTCTCCTCAATCCCGAAAGTGTAGATCCGGAGTTCCGAAAATTCTTTGAAGGATTTGATTTTGCCGTCAC
>JANRLV010000046.1:0-2184 GCA_033762195.1 Chitinophagaceae bacterium
AGGGTCTTTGCCTCTTGCAATACGATCGCCCGCCGAATGGATCCGGGTAAAATATCCTTAAGTTGAGTGGTATCTACTTTCAAAATAATATCACCATCACGCAAACCCACCGATTTAGCCAGGCTGTCGGTGGTAATGCCATACACCGCATTTTGCGGGGGGAGGTATTCTTTTCCCCAGACCCACAAAACAAAAATGAAAATGATGATGGCGAGAATAACATTGACCGTAACCCCACCCAGCATGATGATCAGACGTTGCCAGGCCGGCTTGCTGCGAAATTCCCAGGGCTGAGCTGGCTGATTCAATTGCTCTTTATCCATGCTCTCATCGATCATGCCTGATATTTTAACATATCCGCCCAGCGGGATCCAGCCAATCCCGTATTCCGTTTCTCCTTTTTTCTTTTTGAATAAAGAAAACCAGGGATTAAAGAAAAGGTAAAACTTCTCCACCCGGCACTTAAACCATTTGGCGGGCAGAAAATGTCCGAGTTCATGAAGGAGGATGAGTATGGAAAAAGAAAGGATGAATTGTGCGGCTTTAATACCAATAACACTCCAATCGATCGCTAAAATCATAAAAATAAAAAATAATTAAAAAATAGAATTCATTGAATTATAATCAAAGTTTGACAAGGTCCGCTGCGAAAGTACGGGCGGCACCATCACTCTCAAAATACTCTTCCAGGGTTGGCTTTTCAATGAAAGGGACCTTTTCCATGGTTCTTTCGATCAGGTCGGTCATGTCGAGGAATCCCAGGCGATTGCGAAGGAAGGCCCAGACGGCAATTTCATTGGCCGCATTCATGACACAGGGCAGATTACCTCCCTTTTTTAGAGCGGCTATAGCCAGTGCCAGATTGCGGAAAGTGCGGATATCCGGTTCCTCAAAACTAAGGGTACTGAATTTTCGAAAATCCATCCGGGGAAATTCATTGGGGATCCGGTATGGGAAGGCCATGGCATATTGAATGGGCAGTTTCATATCCGGCAAACCCATTTGCGCTTTAATGCTTCCATCCTCAAATTGCACCATGGAATGAATAATGCTTTGCGGATGAACCTGCACCTGTATCTGATCGGGTTCGAGGTTGAACAACCAGCGGGCTTCGATCATTTCGAGGCCTTTATTCATCAGCGTGGCGGAATCCACGGATATTTTCGCGCCCATATCCCAGTTTGGGTGTTTCAGGGCATGCTCTTTCTTTACATTGACCAGGAAATTGGGTTTCTTTCCCAGAAAGGGTCCGCCGGAAGCTGTCAATATTACTTTTTCAATCTTATTGCGGGTTTCCCCTACAAGGCATTGAAAAATGGCCGAGTGTTCAGAATCCACGGGGATAACCGGTACTCTTTTCTCCACAGCCATCTGCATCACGATATCACCGGCCACGACCAAAGTTTCTTTATTGGCCAGTGCAATCGCTTTGCCGGCCCGAATGGCATTGAGGGTGGGTTTCAAACCCGCGTATCCTACAATCGCGGCCAACATCATATCATAACAATCCATGGCCGCCACTTCCTCCAGCGCTTTTTCTCCGGCAAATACTTTAACATCTGTGGAAGCCAGAGCCTGCTTCACTTTATTGTATCGCGATTCATCGCCTATCACCACAATATTCGGCTTGAACTGAAGCGCCTGCTTTACCAGAAGATCATCATTGCTTTGTGCGGTCAGCACTTCAGCAGCGAACAGGTCGGGGTTAGACTGAATAACTTCCAGCGCCTGTGTTCCGATGGAACCGGTGGAGCCGAACAAGGCAATCCGCTTTATGGGTTTATCATTCCTCATTCCATTTTCTTAATTCATGAGCCAGGGGGAAAGTTCTTCCGCAATTTTTCGGTCGTTGCTGAGGCGGGGTACTTTGTTTTGTCCACCCAATTTCCCTTTGGATCGCATGTAATCTATAAAACCATTTTTTCTGACCGGGGTGATCCGCAGCGGAGCCAGGATATTGCCGGTGATCAGGTCATCGTAATATATGTTCTTTTTTCGAAGATGTTGATCCACTTTTTGAGCGAATCCGGAAAGATCGGCAGGCATTTGCTCAAATTCTATGAACCATTCATGAAAACTTTGTCCCTCGCCTTGTTGAATGAGTGGAGCCACGGTGAACTCGGTGATGCCCAGTTTATCCTCTTCAGCAGCTTTGAGCAGGCTGTATTCCACTTCTTCCCCAAT
>JANRLV010000047.1:0-13082 GCA_033762195.1 Chitinophagaceae bacterium
GACAGAAATTGATTATTTTTCTAGATTTGCAATAATTTCTTATTCGAGTCGCCAGAGGCGACAAGACAATCGTGCGAGACCAGAGGTCTCGCACAGCAAGCCTCCGTCATCCGTCATCTGTCATCTGTCCTCCGTCATCCAACATCCAACATCCAATATCCTCGCCTCACTTCCTCCGCTGCCCAAACATCCACTTCAAATATTCCGGCTCGGCAAATGCATTATCCCAGCTATTGTGGTTCACACCGGGGTATTCGGAGTATTTGACGGTGGCCTTAAGCGCTTTGAGTCGCTCTACCATATCCCGGGAGAGTTTGACATCCACGACTGCATCAGCGGCGCCATGGAAGACCCAGAATGGGATCTTGGCCTGTTTTTTTGAATAACTATTGGGATCGCCACCACCACAAATCGGTAAGGCAGCGGCATAGAGATCGGGGTTGCGGTAAACAGATTCAAAAGTACCCATGCCACCCATCGATAGCCCGGTGATATATACCCGTTTGTCATCCACGGATCCTTCTTTGATCAAGGAGCGCACCAGCGCATTGGCCGCGGCCTGGGGCCATACCGGTGCAGAGCCATAGGCAAAATCTAACTTAATGGGTTGTTTGCTGCGATCTACATTTACGGTGCCCCAAAAAGATTCCTCTGGACATTGAGGGAATACAACGATCGCCGGGAAGTTCTTTCTGTTTTCTGCATTCAGAAAAAGCCGGCTGCCGTGTATCAATTGTTTCTCATTGTCTTTTCCCCGCTCCCCTGCTCCATGCAGGAAAAGGATCATGGGGTATTTCTTCTTTGGATCATAATTTTCCGGATATAGAATGCGGTAGGGAAGTACCTGTCCTTCGGCAAACTTGAACTCTTTTCGTTCATAGGCCACCAGGGCGGGGTCAAACTCTTTTTTCTTCATATAGCCCATCTGATCCATCCAGTCGCCTAAGCGTTCGATCCACTGGTCGGAGGGCATGTTCTGTTTCCGCATACCAAATCCATGTCCGCCTTTGGCATACATATGGATCTCAGCGGTGTTTCCGGCTTTTAACCAGCGGTTATAAAGATCTACGCTATGCGGGGCCAATCCAAGGCCATCATCACTGGCAGCTACCACAAACATAGGAGGTGCCCCTTTTTTCACCTCACCTTGCATGCCATCGGGGAAATAGGGATATACAGGTACGATAAAATCGGGACGGTTCCATTCATTATTGCCAAATGCGGCAGAAGTGGTTACTGTTCCTCCGGCGGAGAAGCCAATTATGCCGATGCGGTCTTTGTATACACCGAAAGCGGCTGCATGTTGACGTACATACGCGATGGCTGCTTTTCCATCGGCAATAGAAAGCGGGATTACCTTACCGGTTTCTTCCTCAAATTCCTTCTTCCCCATTTTGGCGGCCACTTCCTCCGTGGGATCATTTCCCATTGTCCGGGCCAGCCGGTATTTTAATACAAAACAAGTAACGCCTTTTTTGGCCAGCCATTTGGCCACATCATATCCTTCACTATTGATGGAGAGGGCATAAAAAGCGCCACCCGGACAAATGATCGCCGCTGTGCCATTGGCTTTGCCTTTTTCCGGATTAAACACAGTAAGAGTGGGGCTGGTTACATTATACACCACTTTGGTCTGCCACATGTTGTTGTCATTCTCTGCCTCTGTCCAGTTCCAGGTTTCTGATCCCGGGGCGGGCCCATCATATAATTTGATCACTTGGTCCTGCGCGATGCTGGAGATTGCTCCTGCAAATAAGAGGAGGAGAAGGCATAAGCGTTTCATATGGAAAACTTTTGGTGAAGGTATAACTATGATTAAAATCCGCGTAAAGGTTTTTCTTTTTGGTTCAGTTCCTTAATCGGTTGTTGAGGTTCCATAACCTTATGGCATTTTTGGACAATGAGATTCTTTGCCAATTGGAAGCGAACTGTTGACCGGATATTTTCGGAGGAGCTACCCAGCTTTACAGTATAGGTCCCTCCCTCGGCTACCCACGCGGCGGCATCGGTATGATAGGAGGCCAGCTCTTCCGGGGTCAGCGTTAAAGTGATCACCTGTTTCTCTCCGGGTTTTAGCAGCCGGGTTTTGGCAAACCCCTTTAGTTCCATGGCCGGTTTTTCCAATACACCCGACGGTGCGCTGAGATAGAGTTGTACCACGTCTTTACCGGCCATTTTACCTGTATTGGTCACTTCCACGGTGGCGGTGATCCTGCCAGAAAAATCTTTCGCACTCAGTTTAACAGGAGACCATTGGAATTGGGTATAGGACAATCCATGACCAAAGGCATAGGCAGGTTTCACCTGAAAACTGGTGAAATAACGATACCCTACATAGATTCCTTCTTCATATACTACTTCTGAAGGAAAGCCAAGTGGGAAGCCGGCGGGGCTCATCAGGATCTTATCTGACAGGTTACGGCCAGGGAAATTCCTGGAAGAAGGAAGGTCATCATAATTCGCCGGGAAGGTGGTGGTCAGGTGACCGGAGGGATTTACTTTCCCGGAAACTAAATCTGCCACAGCATTGCCTGATTCCTGCCCACCTTGCCAGGCCAACAGGATGGCGTCAACCTTACCATGCCAGGGGCTTACATCAATGACACCACCGGTATTGATAATGACCACTACTTTTTTCCCTTTGGCATGAAAGGCCGTTGATACCCGGTCGATCAATTCTAATTCTGCAGTCGAAAGAAAATAATCGTTTTCTTTTTTTCTATCCTGAAACTCTCCAGCATTTCTGCCTAATGTGATAAAGGCAATGCTGTTTTTTTCTACGGCGGATTTCAGGGCTTCGTCGGAAGGGTTCATTTCCGCTATGGGAGCCTGCAATTCAAAAAAGAATCGCTTGGGGGGTAATTTTGCTTTCTCTTCTTTGATGAATTTCTCATACTGCGACATAAGCGAGGCATCAATACTGTATCCTGCATTTTTCAGACCTTCCACCAGGGATACGGTATAGGCTTCGTTCACATCCCCCGAGCCGGTACCACCCGAAATAAAATCATAGGAGGTATTGCCAAAAGCGGCGATCGATTTATTTCCACCGAGGGGTAATGACATGCCTTCATTTTTCAAAAGCACCATACCTTCGGCCGCAGCGGCCCGCGCAATGAGGGCATGGGCTTTAAGATCGGGTTTATTCGAGAAAGGATAGTTTTGATAAGTGGCCGAACCCAGTAGTACGGTCAGTATCCGCTCCACATTCAGGTCTAATACCTTCTCCTCCAGTTTTCCTTCTTTTACAGCGGCCAGAATGGCCTTTGTTTGGTCAGGGGTACCTGGCATCAGGATTTCATTCCCGGCTTTCATTTGCGCTACAGGATCTGTTCCGCCAAACCAGTCGGTCATCACAAAACCTTTAAATCCCCATTCCTGACGAAGGATCGTGGTCAGCAAGGCAGGATCTTCAGAGGTGTACACGCCATTGATCTTGTTATAGGAACTCATCACCGTCCAGGGCTGTGATTTCTTTACCGCGATTTCAAATCCACGGAGATAGATCTCACGCAAGGCTCGTTCACTCAGGATGGTATTGATCAGATTTCGGTTGGTCTCCTGATTATTCCCGGCAAAATGTTTGATCGAAGTACCTACTCCATTTGATTCAATGCCATTCACCATGGCAGCGGTAATATGTCCTGCAACAAACGGATCCTCGGAATAATATTCAAAATTGCGACCACCCAGTGGATTGCGGTGGATATTCAATGCCGGCGCGAGGATGACATCCACCCCGTACTCCTTGACTTCTTCACCCATCGCAACACCCACTTTTTGAACAAGCTCTGTATCCCAGGTAGAGGCCAGCAAGGTGCCAACGGGGAAGGCAGTGGCAAAATATGTTTTACCCGGTTCATTGTCACGCGTGGGATTGATCCTTAATCCTGCAGGGCCATCAGCCAACACCGCGTTGGGAATTCCCAAACGGGGAATGGAGAAAGTTGTGCCTGCTGCACCAGCCACCTTATCCAATGTTTGCCCTACCACAGGGGCTCCGGTATTGATGAGTCCGGGTATGTTCATACCCATGCCCACAACAAACTGTGCTTTTTCTTCCAGGGTCATTTTCGAAACCAGTTCTCGTGCTTTGGCCGAATGATCCTGGGCCATGGTGGTGAAAAGAAAAAAGCAAAAGGTGAGGGAAAGAAGGAGTTGTTTCATATAGCAAAATATTTATGACCCAAAGGTCAGTCTACCCTTTCACGCAGCCATTTGATAATTATCAATAAATTCAGCGGTGTGCGCGGATGCGGCTTAAGGTTTCGGGTGTGATTCCGAGAAAGGAAGCGATATAGGTGAGGGGGACGCGACGGAGCAATTCGGGTTGTGCATCTAACAGTCGGTCGTAACGCTGTTGTGCTGTTTCAAATTGGATGGAATCCATCCGGTACTGAGAAAGGATCAGGGAAAGGGTCATCATTTTCCGGAAAAGGGTCTCCACCTCTTGAAAACGGGCAGCCATCCCCGTCTGGTCATCATAATGAATCCCCATGATCTCGGAGGCTTCGAGGGTTTGTATCTGTAACCGGCTTGGGGTGCGCTCAAAGAAACTAAGGATCGAAAGACAAAAAGTGCCATCCATAGCGATCCATTCAGTGATCTCTTTTCCGTTCTTGAAATAGAAAATCCGCAGAATGCCTTTTTTAACAAAAAAAATATGATCGCAAACCGCATGCTCGCTCACCATAAAATGATCACGGGGCACCGACCAGCTTGACCAGGCACGAAGAAATTCTCCCCGGGTTTCCTCCGACAAGGGAGAAATGTTATTTATGGCGATTTCCAGGTCTGTCAAGGTCAAGGTAATTTTTTATTTCGCGCAGCGGGAAACCTAAAATCGTTGTTCCTCTTTTGTTAAATGATAAAATTTTCTTGCTTCTAAAATGATCTGACATGAAAGATAAAAAACTTTGTAACTTTTCCCTTGAATTCCACCCATGGATCGAAAAAAATTCCTGACTGGTTCAGCCGCGCTGCTGTCCTTTCCGCTTTCTTCCTTTTCTGCCTCCCATGAGCCGGAAGAGGATCTGCCGCCTGTAATCCCTCATTACCTAAGAAAAGGTGACCTGATCGGCATTACCGCCCCGGCAGGTTTTATGATGGAAGAGGAAATGCGGCCCGCTATTCAACAAATAGAAAGCTGGGGATATAGGACCCGGTTAGGTTCAACCATCGGGAAAAAGGACTTCACCTTTGCGGGAACTGATAAAGAAAGAGCAGACGATTTTCAACAAATGCTGGATGACCCGGAGGTCAAAGCGATCCTGTGTGCCCGAGGAGGATATGGTGCCGTACGCATCATTGACCAGTTGAAATGGGATACATTTAAGAAGCATCCGAAATGGATCATCGGCTTTAGCGATGTCACCGTTTTTCATTCCCACATAAATCGTAACCTGGGTTTTGCCACCATCCATTCTAAAATGACGAATAGTTTTCCAGAAGACTGGAGCAAAGCCGAGCCGATTCAGATTGACACCATTCTTTCCATTCAAAAAGCCCTGGGTGGAGAGCAAATGGAGTACAATGCCGGTCCAAACATGGCCAATCGTTTGGGCAAAGCGGAAGGCGTATTGGTGGGTGGGAACCTGAAGACAATTGAAAGCCTGGCGGGTAGCCGGTCGGACCTGCGTACCACCGGAAAGATTTTATTTGTGGAAGATACCGGGGAATACCTGTATAGCATTGACCGCATGTTCTGGAACCTGAAACGGAGCAATAAGTTATCCGGTCTCAAAGGTCTGATCATTGGCGGGTTTAAGATCAAGAAGGATGAAGGCGGAGATGAGTTTGGGAAAACACTGGAAGAAATTGTGATGGAAAAAGTGAAGGAGTATGCCTACCCCGTTTGTTTTGATTTTCCGGTAGGGCATCAGAAGAACAACTTTGCGCTCAAATGCGGAGTAGTGCACGAGCTTGTCGTTGGAGAAGAAGGATGCAGATTAAAAGAGGTGTCTGGAAGGAAATGAGGATCAGCAATCACTATCCCTTTTTTTATATTTTTTATTCTCTCCCTACTCTCCACCCAGCCCAACAACCTTTCCATCTGCCACATCAATACTCAAGGCTGCAGGTTCTGCATTCAAGCCCGGCATGCGTACCATTTCGCCACAAACAGCTACAATAAATCCGGCGCCGGCATTCACCATCAGTTCATCAATGCTGATCGTAAATCCTTCATAGGTATGAATATCTTCTGGTGTATCAGTAAATGAATACTGTGTTTTGGCAATACAAACCGGCAGGTGGGCATACCCCGTTTTCTCAATCCGCTTTAATTGCTGGCGTGCTTTTTTATCCAGGTAAATATCTTTCCCACCATAGATACGCTGAACCACTTTCTTCAATTTTGTTTCCACGGCATCACTCAGGGCATAGGTATGTTGTACAGGGGCCGATGGTTCTGAGGTCAGCGAAACGATCATTTGCGCCGCTTCGATAGAACCTTCAGGGCCTTTGGCATAGCCTTCAGTAAATGAAAACGGCACCTGAAATTTTCGGCAACCTTCGCGGATGACCTCGATCTCCTCCTCCGTATCGGAGGCAAAACGGTTGAGTACAACCAGTACTTTTTGTCCAAAGCTGCGCAGAATATGAATATGCCGCTCCAGGTTGCGCAGGCCTTTTTTTACCGCGCCGGGATCAGGGGTAGACAGGCTCTTTGGAGAAACCTCTCCATGCAATTTGAGTGATTGACCAGTTACTACCAATACGCTCAATGCGGGATTGAGTCCCGCGTTTCGGCATTTGATATTGAAAAATTTCTCTGCGCCAAGATCACTGCCAAATCCGGCTTCTGTAAGTACATAGTCACCCAATTGCAGGGCAGTACGGGTGGCTAAAATGGAATTACATCCATGGGCAATATTGGCAAATGGCCCGCCATGCACCAGGGCCGGTGTACCCGATTGGGTTTGTACCAGGTTGGGGAGTATCGCATCTTTCATCAGGGCGGTGATGGCACCTCCAACGGCAATGTCGCGGGTGGTAAGCGGTGTATCGCCTGCGGTGAAACCAAGCAGGATTTCATTGATCCTTTTTTTCAGGTCATCCAGATCGGAGGATAAACAGAGTATGGCCATCAACTCAGAAGCCGGGGTGATATCAAAACCGGTTTCGGAAGGAAGGCCGTTCTTACCTCCATGGAGCCCGGTAATGATAAACCGCAGGGACCGGTCATTTACATCCAGCACCCTACGCCAATACGTTTCCTTTAATTCACGCGGGGTGCCTTGCTGGTGAAAATTGTAGTTGTCCAACAAGGCAGCCAGCATATTATTGGCCGCAGATACCGCATGAAAATCACCCGTAAAGTGAAGATTGATCTCATCTGATGGAAAGAGTTGTGACTTGCCCGCGCCTGTACCCACCCCTTTCATTCCAAAACAAGGTCCCAGGGAAGGTTCCCGTAGCGCGAGAATGGCTTTTTTGCCAATATGGTTTAATCCATCTGCCAGACTGATCGATGTGGTGGTCTTCCCATTCCCGGCCTTGGTTGGGGTGATCGAGGTAACAAGGATCAATTTGCCAGCTGGCGGTTTGTCCTTTGGCAAAGGATGCACCTTGGCTTTATATTGGCCAAAACTGGTGTATTGTTCCTCCTGAAGCCCAAGCTCCAGGGCCAGGTCTCGAATGGGTTGGATAGCTCCTTTCATATGGCTGATAATGTATTCGTACAAATCTATCCGTTAATGACCCGGGTGCGCTTGATTTCAGAAATGACGGGTTATGATAACGATCATATTCTTACCTTGCGATTCAACGAAAAAGGCAATTTCCATGGTCAAATACCCCCCCTACCTTCAAAAAGGCGATACGATCGGGATCCTCTGCCCGGCAGGATATATGGCCGCCGAACGCGTAGCCGAATGTATCCGGGTCCTCACAGAAGAATGGGGTTATCAGGTAAAAGTGGGCAAGACCGTTGGGGGTGATTCACCCACCTATTTTTCCGGAACAGATGAAGAACGTTTGAATGACCTCCAGCAAATGCTCGACGATGAGTCTGTGAAAGCCATTCTTTGCGCCAGGGGAGGATACGGGATGGGGCGTATCATTGATCAACTTAATTTCAAACGATTCAAAAAGAACCCCAAATGGATCATCGGGTTTAGCGATATTACCGTCCTGCATGCCCATATTTATTCCAATCATTACATAGCCACCATTCACGGCCCCATGGCCAATGCATTTAATGAAGGAGGATATATCAACGACTATGTTCAATCCCTTCGGATGGTTTTGCAGGGCGAGAAGATCCGGTATCAATGCGAACCGCATGACCTGAACCGAAAAGGGGAGGGGATCGGTGAACTGGTCGGCGGAAACCTGGCCTTGTTGGCCCATGTGATTGGAACGGAATCTGGCCTCAAAACCCGTGGACGAATACTCTTTCTGGAAGATGTGGGTGAATACCTCTACAATATTGACCGGATGATGTACCAGTTAAAACGCAGCGGCAAACTTTCTAAACTGGCCGGGCTCATCGTTGGCGGGTTTACCGATAATAAAGATACCGAACGGCCTTTTGGAAAAACGGCTTACGAGATCATCGAAGAACATGTTCGTGATTACGATTACCCCGTTTGCTATGGCTTTCCGGTAAGCCACGAAAAAGAAAACTACGCGCTGAAGGTCGGCGTAGGTTATAAACTCCGCGTCACCAAATCGCGGGTCTTCCTCGAAGAATAATCGTTGTGTCCTTTGTGCCTCCTTTGTGCCCTTCGTGTCCTCCTACGCAAGACGGGCGTAGGAGGACACGAAGGACACAAAGGGGGCACGAAGGGCACAATGAAATCAATTAGTTTTGTAGGCTAATAGATAAACTCTATATAAATGACCTTCACCCAACTGGAGTATGTCCTCGCCGTCTTTCGTCACCGTCATTTCGCTGCTGCGGCTGCCGATTGTTTTGTAACCCAGCCTACGTTGAGCATGCAGATACACAAACTCGAGGTTGACCTGGGTATAAAGATCTTTGACCGGAGCAAACAGCCTGTTATCCCCACCGAACTCGGTATGGAGTTTATCAACCACGCCCTTCGCATCATGGAGGAACGCGATGGACTGATTGAAATGGTCAACCACCGCAAAGGGGTCGTGGCCGGAGAATTAAAGATCGGGATTATTCCCACCCTGGCTCCCTACCTGCTACCCCTGTTTGTTAAAGAATTCACCACCAAATACCCTGAAGTCAGGTTGGTAGTGAATGAAATGATGACCGATATTATTGTTCAACGCCTGCGGGAAGGAAAGATCGATGCCGGAATATTGGTCACCCCGCTTATGGAACAAGGTATACGGGAGGACCTGCTGTTCTATGAAGAATTGGTGGTGTATGTGTCAAAGAATAACCAGGCCTATGAAAAGCAATATGTACTCGCCAGGGATATTGATCCCAACAAGCTTTGGTTACTGGAGGAGGGACATTGCTTCCGGTCACAGATCATGAACCTGTGTGAGTTGCAGAAAGCCAGTAAACTTGGACATCATTTTGAGTATGAAGCGGGAAGTATTGAAACCCTTCGCCGCATGGTGGAGATTAATGACGGGATCACCATATTGCCGGAGCTTTCTACCATTGATTTACCGGCCCGTCAACGACAATTGATCCGGCAGTTTCGTAAGCCCGTTCCCATGCGCCAGGTTAGTCTGGTAGTTCACCGGGATTTTATCAAGAAAAAATTATTGGATATCCTCAAACGGGAGATCATTGCCGCAGTTCCGGAAAAAGTAAAGCGGAATAGCGCGAAGAATGTGGTGCCGGTGGCAGTTTAAGCGTTTTTCTCACAGTCCCGAAGCTTCGGGAACGGGAGCGTTATTTTTTATCCAGAGCATTTCCCAAAACCTTCACTGTTGTTTCGAACTGAAACAGATCATTATGCCTTCCTCCTGAAATGGTAACAAGTGTATCACCTGGTTTTAGAAATTCTTTTAGCCGAACAGCATTGGAATAGGTCACCACCCGGTCTTTTGTCCCATGGAGAATGGTAATCGGGGCTTTCGTTCTTGCCAGGTATTCGTGGGTGGGAATCTGATAGTGTAATAAGGAATGAACCGGGTAAATAGGGAGATAGTGTTTCACCACGGCAGGAAAATCATAATAAGGTGTTTCCAGGATCAATTGTTGACAGGGGTTCCGCGAAGTCAGATACGCGGCGATGCCGGTACCCATACTTTTCCCATAAACAATGATCTGTTGGTCAGGGAAACGGCTCAGGGCAAACCGGTAAAGTACTTCAGCCCATTGATACAATGTTTGTTCGCTCAGCTTGCCTGTGCTTTTCCCATATCCCGGATAATCGATCATCCAAACCTCATATCCTTCCCGGGTAAAGTACGGGGCATAGTTCGCGTACCAGCTTATGTTTTTTTTGTTTCCATGAAAATAGAGTACCACACCCCGGGTAGTTGTATCGGTGCTGGTGAACTGGACAATGTTCATGGACGATTTTTCATTGATCGGAATATCGATCTCTTTATGGGGTTGGGTAAAACCGTATTTATGTTCTTTTTTCAGGCTCACCGGGTGAAAGAGGATACGGTCCTGCAGGAGGTATAATAAGGCTCCGCCAACAACATATATAAAAACAGCAATGCGGAGGTATTTGAGGATCTTTTTCCAATTCCATCTCATGCTGCAAAGGTAGGCGTTTGGTATTTGTAAGGTCTCTGGCCACGCTTACAAAAAGGCAGCGGGCGCTTCGATTCAAAGATCTTAGCGCCCGCTGCGAGAAATCTGTATTTTAGAACCTGTTGAAATAATTCCTCAATTGGTTATTGGCCTTGGCCTGAATGTCGTTCAATACGCAATTGATCATTTCACGATCGGAAGGTGGGTTTTCAGCACGCACACGGATCAATTTGCGGTCATTCTCACTCAGGGCACGCTCATCACCAGTATAGGTGGTGAATTCAGTGGCCCAGTCATACCCACCGGCTGCCAGATCAGACCAGATACGCCGGCCATCTCCATCGCGGACAGTGATGGTCAGGCTTCCTTCTGCGGAAAGGGTTCTGCGGTGCTGGGTGATGACCGCTTTTACTTTCGCATATTCTTTTACGACAGAGTCAGGGCGGTATACTGTTTCCTTTACCACGATTTCTTTGCTTACCTCACGTCTGTCTTCCCGGTCACGCATACCTCCTGTTTGCAGGGTATTCAATCTCAGTTCAACTACCTGATCAGGTACGATATTCAAACCACGTGCTTCCGCACGGCTATAGAATTTGACAAAAAGATTCGAGCTGTTGTATTTCAGGTTCCGGAGGATCTGGTCATCCAGGTCATACCGTTCAGTCATATTGTAGGAACTGAACCGGAAGCCATTCAGGCCATCATCCATGGGCAGGACAACCACCCGGGTAAGGGCATTTTCATAGGCTTCCTCTTTTGCTTCCAGGAGTTCAAGGTCTCCCCGGCGATACCCCAGCGCTTTTTCCAGGTCAAAGTAAGCATCCCTGAAACTTTCTTTGGTACCCATATCCATCCGGCGATAGGCACGGTCACGATAGGCATCTGCGGTTTTATCGGCATAGGTTACCAGGTAGGAGGAGTAGTCGGTCGGCTCCACCACATTCATTACTTCGGGGGAATGATAGATGGCATCGTATAAGCGTTGCAGACTGGCATATTCCCGATAGATCGCTTCGTATTTCATTTCACTCTGTCCGGCCGACAAAGCCTGAATACGGCTTTCGTGGTCATTCACGGCAAAGCGATAGGCATTCTGTATCACATGGACCAGTTCCGCATCACCTGGCTTTTTTTGCAATTTCTTTGCCGCCAGTTCTACTGCCTCATCATAATTGCCTTGTTGGTACATTTTCGATGCACTCTTGCAGCCCACCAGGGCCACCATCATCGAAACCAATAAGAAGTAGGGGTAAAATTTCTGTTTCATAAGCCCTCCGTTTTTAGTGTGACGGCAAAAGGAGGGCCGGGTTACTTTATTGGGAGTTAACTAAAAGCTAAAGGTTGTGAGAAGTGAGGCGTTAGGCGTGAGGGGTGAGACGTGAGGGGTGAATAGTGAATAGTCAATAGTGAATTGGCGAACTCACTATTGACTATTCACTATTCACTATTCACTATTCACCCCTCACGTCTCACGCCTCACGCCTCACCCCTCACGCCTCACGTCTAAAGTTATTCCTTCAAAATATCCCGCACAAACCCGTGGTATTCGTCAAAAAACGGCAGGTTATTATGCCCGCCGCCATCAATGCGGATCAGGGTGATCTTTCGGGGGTTTGTTTTTTGCAGGTTTTCGCTATGCCGTATCGGTATCAGCCAGTCACGGGTTCCATGGATGATATAGGTATGGCATTTCACCGCTTTGATCCATCGGTCGGTGCGCAGGTGAAAACGGAGTACATACCGCACAGGTAAAAAGGGGAGGAAACGTTGTACTACTTTTTTAAAACTATAATACGGAGCATCCAGGATCAGGAAGCGGGGGTTATTATCGGAGGCCAGTTTGGTGGCAAATCCACTCCCCATACTCCGGCCATAGATGATCAGGTGCTCTTCCGCATATTTTGACAGGAGGTCATTGTAAACGAACTGCATGTCGTTGAGCATGTCCTTCTCGCTGCGCTTGCCTGTACTTTTTCCAAACCCACGATAGTCCACCAATACCACATCATAATTATACCGGTAAAAATCACGCGCATATTTTGCCCAACCCTTGATGCTTCGGGTATTGCCATGAAAATACAGGAGTAAACCCAATGGCTTTTCCCGGTAAAAATGAAGGGCGTTTATACTTACACCTGGGGACGGTTCAAAGAAATATTCCCGAAATGGGATATCATATTTGAATTCAAAATCCTTGCGCAGCTTCTCCGGTTTGAAAATGAATTTTTCCTGGAGAAAATAAGCCAGGATCGAGAGGGCAATGATGCCAATGAGGATGTATAGAAGGAGGGGAGGCAAGGTGGTTGGTGGTTGTTACATGACGGATGACGGATGACGGATGACGGATGACGGATGACGGATGACGGATGACGGATGACGGATGACGGATGACGGATGACGGATGACGGATGACGGATGACGGATGACGGATGACGGATGA
>JANRLV010000048.1:0-6926 GCA_033762195.1 Chitinophagaceae bacterium
TCCTTTGAAACCTTTCAACAAAAATTCGGCGATGCCGGAAAAAACCGCTTTGGCTCAGGCTGGGCATGGTTGGTATGGACACCGGAGAAAAAACTAGTTGTAAGCTCTACCCCTAACCAGGATAATCCGCTGATGGATCTGGCCGAAGTAAAGGGAACACCCGTATTGGGATTGGATGTGTGGGAACATGCCTATTACCTAAAATACCAAAACCGCCGCCCGGATTATATCAACGCATGGTGGAGTGTGGTGAATTGGGAGTATGTGGGGAAAAGATTTGATCGTTTTTTATAAGGATTTTTCACCGCAGAGAACAGGAGAACGCAGAGGTACGCAGAGATTTTTTATAAACCTAAGGGCTAAATGCTAATACCTAAATTTCTCTGCGTGCCTCTGCGTTCTCCTGTTCTCTGCGGTGAATCAAATATCGACATCTCTGTACGCCTTTATTAATTTTTCTTCTCCCTCCTTGCCTGGAAAAGCATTACCATGCTCCATGCCTAATATGCCTTTATACCCTTTGTCTGCAATGTGTTTAAATACATTCTTATAATTAATCTCACCCGTGGTCGGTTCATTCCGCCCGGGGTTGTCGCCGATCTGGATATACCCGATCTCTTCCCAGGTCTTATTGATATTCTGTATGATATTCCCTTCATTGCGTTGCATGTGGTAGATATCGTAGAGTATTTTACAGGAAGAACTGTTCACGGCTTTGCAGATCATATAGGTCTGATGTGAATGGCGCAGGAACAGGTCCGCATTATCACTCAATGGTTCCAGCACCATCACGAGTCCGGCGGGTTCAAGAATATCTGCCGCCATCCGCAAAGCGGTGATCACATTCGCTGTTTGCATATCATGCGATAAGCTTCTGTCATAGTTTCCCGGTACCACCGTCATCCATTTGGCATTACAGCGCTTGGCCACTTCTATGGCTTCGCGGCAATCCTTCTTCATCCGGTCAATGAATTCTGCCTTGCCCGTTGTCAGGGAGGTCTTCCAGTGCCAGCTGTCTGAGGTGATCACAAATACCCCCATCCGCATTCCCAATTTGGCCAGGGTGTCCCCTATGCGTTTTTGTTCTTCAACCGGGCGTGCCATCATGCCGTTGTCCTCAATGCTACGAAAACCCCGTTCGTGGGCCCATTTGATCTGGTCGATAAAATCATTCCCGGCACTGTTCCGGAACATGCCGTCATGAAAGGCATAGTCCAGGTGAAATACCGGATCAGCGGCCTGAGGACGAGGGGTTGAAGCGGCCAGTGCCTGTGAGGCGGTCATTACGGCGGTACCGGTAAAAAGCCCGGAGCGGATGAAGTTTCTGCGGTGCATAGTTTGTATCTTTCGCATTATAATAATAAATACAGTTGCATGAGAATCGTTTTGCTATTATTCGTCCTTTCATTCTCCCTTCTCACAAGAGCACAAAAAGATACAGCATTTTCAGCGAAGAATGTTCTCCTGCCAAATTCCAGTCTCACGTATAAAATGATCCTGCTCCCCGCCGGCTCTTTTCAAATGGGAAGTCCCGACAAGGAAGCCGGTCGTAAAAAGGATGAAGGACCTGCAAAAAAGATCAGTGTTTCCTCTTTTTGGATAGGGGCCTATGAGGTTACTCACGATCAATTCGACCTGTTTTATAAAGACGTTACGGTTAGCCAGGACCAGATGAGTGATGCCGTTACAAGGCCCAGTGCCCAATATGTTGACCTCAGTTGGGGTATGGGAAAAAGCGGCGGTTACCCCGTCAATAGTTTGCAACAGCGTACCGCCCTGATGTTTTGCCGCTGGCTCTATAAAAAGACCGGAGAGTTTTATCGCTTACCAACGGAGGCTGAATGGGAATATGCCTGTCGCGCAGGAACAACCACCACGTATTTTTTTGGCAATGACGCCGCCCAATTAAAGAATTATGCCTGGTATAAAGACAATTGTAAACAAGGATATAATAAAGTGGGTCGGTTAAAACCCAATCCCTGGGGTTTGTATGATATGCTGGGTAATGTGGGCGAATGGGTGCTGGATCAGTATGATGAAAATAGTTTTACCACCATGACCAAGACAAAGGACCCGGTACGTGAGCCTACTTCCAAACAACCGCGGTTGCTGAAGGGCGGATCCTATCTGGATGAGGCAAATGCGGTTCGTTGTGCCGTCAGGCTTTCCTCAAAACCCGACTGGAACAAACGCGATCCACAGGTGCCCAAGAGCCCCTGGTGGTTGACCGATGCCCCCTTTGCCGGGTTCAGGATCGTTAAACCGGCGGTGGCACCTTCCAAAGAAGAGATCGAAGCATTTTTTAAAAAATACATTTCTAATTAAGGTTTCCTGGGGCGTTTCAATGGTTAACGCCACAGAAACAGAAATAAACCCAATCAAAACAACACTTATGTCCACACGTCGCCAATTTGTCAAACAAGGCTCCCTCCTCACGAGTGGTCTCCTTGCTGCCCCCTTTATGTCCCGCGCCAATTTCTTCTCGGGAAGTGATGATGTTATCAAAGTCGCCCTCATTGGCTGTGGTGGCCGCGGCACCGGTGCCGCTATGCAGGCCCTGATGAGTGGACAAAATGTAAAACTCGTAGCCATGGCCGACGCCTTCCGCGACCGGCTGAATGATTGTTATAAATCGCTGACGGCAGATGATCTCTCGGATTGGACGGGGAAAGCTGGTAACCTGAAAGACCGGGTTCAGGTGCCGGAAGAAAATAAATTCACGGGATTTGACGGCTATAAAAAAGCCATTCCGCTGGCAGATGTGGTCATTCTTACTACGCCTCCGGGATTCAGACCCATCCATTTCCAGGAAGCCATAGCCATGGGGAAACATGTATTCATGGAAAAACCTGTAGCGGTTGATCCGGTGGGGATCAGGAAAGTAATGGAGGCAGCCGCTTTGGCCAAACAAAAGAAACTGAATGTGGTGGTGGGTCTTCAGCGGCATTATCAATATTCCTATCGCGAATTATTCAATAATAAAAAACTCATCGGCGATATTGTTGCCGCGCAAGCCTGGTGGAACAATGACGGAGTGTGGGTCAATAAACGGCAATACGGACAAACAGAGATGGAATACCAGATGCGCAATTGGTATTATTTCAATTGGCTTTGCGGAGATCATATCAATGAGCAGCATATTCACAATATTGATGTGGTCAACTGGTTCAAAGGTTCCTATCCGGTAAAAGCCCAGGGTATGGGTGGACGTGAGATAAGAAAGGGCAAGGACCATGGGGAGATTTTTGATCACCACTATGTTGAATTCCAGTATGCCGATGGCTCCATCCTCAATAGCCAATGCCGCCATATTCCCGGCACCATGAGTAAAGTGGATGAACTGCTGATTGGCACCAAAGGAAGTATCCGTTGTGGACAGGCTACCATTCAGGACCATGCTGGTAAGACCCTCTTTGCCTTTGACCGGCAGAAAGAGAACAACCCCTATCAGACAGAACATGATGAACTCTTTGCCGCTATTGCCAAAGGTGAATACAAATTTGCCGATGCGGAGAATGGGGCAAAAAGCACCATGACCGCTATCATGGGACGAATGGCTACCTATTCCGGACAGGTCATAGAATGGGATAAGGCCCTCGAGTGTGGTCTTGACCTCTCACCCAAGGTGTATGACTGGAATGCGGAACCACCCGTATTACCTGACGAGGATGGGCGGTATGCCATTGCCAGGCCAGGGGTTGTGAAATACTATTGAACAACAGTATTTTATGATTTAAGCAAAATATTTATTGTTTTTCAATAAATATTTTCCGATATTTGTGCCATCATTTACTAAATAACTGATGCACAATGGAAATCAGAATCACTACATCCCAGGTCCTGAAAGTCTTGAACGTAATTTCCTGGATCCTCTTTTTTGGTCTTGCCGTGGAGGCAGGGGGTGTTGTTGTAAACACCTTTTTTGCCGCCTTTATTAATCCTGATCAGGCAAAGAACTTTTGGGAAGGGTCCGCCTACCTGATCAAGCTTTCGCAGTTTGACCGCGGACATTTTTTTGTCCTGACTATTACTATGTCGATCGTTGCGGTGCTCAAAGCCATTCTGTTTTATCTCATCTTAAAATTGCTTTCAGAGAAGAAGCTGGATATGTCCAAGCCCTTTAGCAAGGAGGTAAGGCTTTTTATTTTAAACATATCCTATTTGTCCATTGGGATTGGCCTTTTCGCTTCTTCCGGTGCCAATTTTACCTCCTGGCTCCACAAACAGGGCATGGAGATGGCCGATATTGCCGAATTAAAACTGGCCGGGGGCGATGTATGGCTTTTCATGGCGGTCATTCTGATCGTCATCGTTCAGATCATCAAGCGCGGAATAGAAATTCAAACTGAAAACGATTTAACCATTTAACCTATGGCTATTATTGTCAACTTAGATGTGATGATGGCAAGGCGAAAGATGTCACTCAATGAGCTTTCTGAAAAAGTAGGCCTGACCCTTTCCAATCTTTCTATATTAAAGACAGGGAAGGCCAAAGCCATTCGGTTTAGCACGCTGGAGGCCATTTGCAAGGTGCTGGATTGCCAGCCGGGGGATATTCTGGAATATGATGGTGCGGTGCAAAGGGAGGAATAAATTTCCGGAAGCGGTTTTCACATCGGCTTTATTCTACCTATTCAACTCATTTCTTTTCAGCCGTCTTCGGCTTCAAATATTTGTCCAGAAATTCCAGCGTCCTTTTGGTTGCTGTAATTTGATTCTCCTTTTTCACAAATCCATGCCCCTCATCCGGGAAGACCACATATTCAACGGGTACGCCATTTTTCTTTACCCCCTCTACGATCTCATCACTCTCTACCTTTAACACGCGTACATCATTGGCGCCTTGCAAAACGATCAGAGGCTTGTTGATCTTTTGGTAATTGAACAATCCGGATGCTTCTTTGAGGTGCACACTATCGGCCGTACTGGGATCTCCCATTTCATCATACAATGCCTTACGGAAGGATTCCCAATAGGGAGGAATACTGCGCAGGGTCCGGAGCCAATTGGCCACGCCAAACAAATCCACGCCGGCATTGAACTCATCGGGATACTTACAAAGCGCATTCAATACCATACATCCACCATAACTTCCTCCATAAATGGCAATGGCATTGGTATCAATATAATCCTGACTCGCGAGCCATTTTTTACCCCATACACAATCCTTCAGGTCGGCATTTCCATGATCCTTATTATCTAACTTAAAAAACTCTTTTCCATAACCGCTACTGCCGCGATTATTAACGGCAAGAACGGCATACCCATGGTTCACCAGGTATTGAATGGAATTGCTGAACCCAACCCGGCTTTGTCCACCAGGACCGCCATGCACCCAAACCAGGGCGCCCACCTTATTGTCCTTGGAAGCCTGAAGAGGTTTATAATAAATAGCAGGGATATCCAATCCATCAAATGATTTAAACCGTACTACTTCCGCCTGTACCAGGTCTGCTTCATCAATGGCTTTGTTGAGGGTGGAAGTCAGCCTTTTCAGGCTTTTGGTTTCCAAATTATAAACATAAAGATTCTGCGGACTGGTACTGCTGCCAATGGTAAGCAGGAGATTCTTTTCCGAAGGGGATATATCTACCCCAAGCACATCGCCATCCTTAATTTCCGGGAAGGCAACGGGTTGGTTGGTGGCATGATCAAACAGCAGTACTTTATTTTTCCCGTCCTCATTGACAAAAATGGTATGATACTTTTCATTTTCGCTCAGCCCCATGCCTTCTACATCCCATTTGTCCTCATAGAATTTTTCCGCTTTCATGCTACCAATATGGTATTTGACCAGGTAACTGAAATTGCTTGCATCGTTGGTGGTATAGTAGAATATGCTGTCATTCTTCTCAAAACCCGATGCATTCCAGGTCGCTTCATTGTCATTGCTGATCTTTCTTTTCTCCTGGGTGGAGCGGTCAAACAGATAAAGTTCATTTTTATCGGTCGTGATGGACTTGGAAAGGGAGATAAAACGTTCACTGGCACTGATCCCAGAAAACTCCATACCGTCATCATTCTGGTAGAGAAGGACAGGGGTCCAGCTTGCTGTATCCAATTTCCAGACATCAAAAAACTGTGGATTTCGCTTATTGCTTAAGATGTAGATTCCTTTTTTATCATTTGTCCATCCCGCAAAGGAGTTGGCGCTATTCGGCCAGGGCGTAAGGTCACGCGCACTGGTATCGCCTTGTTTCATCAGATAGAGATGGGAATTTTCATTACCCCCCTGGTCAGCCACAAAAAGGAAAGAAGTAGTGCCGGGTAAATAACTTATCGGGAAATAGGATTCCACGGTAGAGAAAGTAAGTTGCTTCATGGTAGTATCCGCCACAGACAATTCATACACGTTGATTATGCCAGTACTATTATTACTCACCAATATCTTGTCCTCGGCCTGGTTGAAGTCAGCGCCATTAATGGAAACATTATTGTACAGGTCTTCAATGGCAAATTGTTTAGGCATGCGTGCCTTTTTACCGGTATCATTACAAGCTACCAGTAGTAGCAGCCCAAGCAGGGGAAGCAATGGTTTGGGGGACATAGTTATAAATTATATAGGGAATATATCAAATTTGACGGTACTCACCCAAAATGTATCTAAAAAAGGGAAGAACGGCAAAGAAGCTCGAAGGTATCCTTAAATTTGACGATGAATTCCGTTTCCGTATTAAAGGGTATTCAAAATCAGATATCATCAATTAATCATTCATAAATCCCCATTATGTCTTCCGTCACGATCAATATAAAGAATTCCGTCGCTACCCTCACCCTTAACCGGCCAGATAAACTGAACTCCTTTAACCGGGAAATGGCTTTTGGCCTGCAAAACCTGTTGGATGATTGCGGTGACGATCCCGGGGTGCGTGCGGTGGTAATCACCGGCGCAGGAAAAGCTTTCTGTGCGGGCCAGGACCTGGAAG
>JANRLV010000049.1:0-26406 GCA_033762195.1 Chitinophagaceae bacterium
AGCCGATCAGCAGACCTGCTACCACCGTGGTGATGCATGTATGAATATATAAGTAAGGTGATTGGAAATGCAACTGACGCCTTTCCCTTATCCAACTTTTACGTTGCAAAAGAAAATCAGTTAACAAATGAGCAAGTATTAATTTAATTAGCCAAAGGGTCATGAGAGATCAAATTGAGTTAACACAATTTCGTATTCTTTTAGCAAACGGTTGACAGCCTTCCATCCGGCAGCATGTGCCTGTCGGTGAACGGTTACCTGCGTTTTTTTTAATTTCTTTGCCGTCTCTGTTTGCGTTTGTCCCTTTAATAATTCGATGACCACCTGGCCTTGTTTCAAGGTCATATTACCAATTAACTGGTCGATGAATTGCGCGATCAACCGCAAGGCAATATTGGCTTTCTCATTTCGACTGATCATTGTAAAACGATCCTCTTCCTGCTCCAGGGCATCCAATGCCCGGCCGGATAAGATGAAAAGCTCATCCGTTGCCCGCGTCAGGTCTTTCACCGGTCCCTTGATCTGTCCAATGCCTATAGCGGAGCGGATGTCTGAATCGATGCGGGGTATGCCGGCGGAAAACTGCCGGGCGAGTAAACGCAACTGGACGATCATGGACAAAGCCTGGCGCGCATCCACTATATACACCTGAAAGCTGTCTCCCCGGTAATATTCATGCTGATGAGGCTTTAGTACTTCCTCAATTCGCCCGTTGAGCTTTTTTATGGCGGTGGCGGATAGTTTGGTTGAATTAACGATATCCGCTGTTATGACGGCATTCCATGACATGGCATAAATATAGCTTTTTTTTGCTAAAAAATAAAATTATAGCTATTTTATGCTATTATTTTAAATTATACCTGAATCCTTCAGGCATGAAAGGCCAATAAAAAGCCCACCAAAGTTTGAACCTGGGTGGGCGAAGGCGGAGAGAGAGGGATTCGAACCCCCGGACCTGTGACAGTCAACGGTTTTCAAGACCGCCGCATTAGACCGCTCTGCCATCTCTCCGGCGCAAAAATAGGGCGGGGTGGGGGAAACACAAAATCTGAAATCATTTCGATTTTATCTCGCTGGGTCAAATAACCAGGCTCATAGGCGGTACCGGCTTCATTTTGAATTTTATTCATGCCATTAGATTTAAACTGCAATTTGTCTGGCAATTTTCGTTATAGCAATAGCATCGTATTTAAAGACATGATTTTTCGCATAAACCCCTGTTTTCACCATCAGGCCTCCCTCCCTACCTTTGCACCACATGTGGCATCTCAAAGCGGTCAATAAATATTTCTGGAAATACCGGTTCCGGTTAGGGATCGGCGCCCTCTTTATTATTGTTTCCAACTATTTCGCAGTACTGGCCCCCCAGGTCATGGGATTTATCATCGATTTTGTTCAAAAAGGGATTCCGGGATATCAGCCTCCCAAAAAACAACCACGTTATGATATCCTGGTAAGACAATTCATCGACTGGGTGGAAACCCGATGGAATAATGCGGATCAGATTTATACAGTAATTCTTTTATCCGGATTGACTATTTTGTTCCTGGCCTTGTTACGGGGGTTGTTTATGTTCTTTATGCGGCAAACCATTATCGTGATGAGCCGCCTGATCGAATTTGACCAGAAGAACGAAGTCTATGGCCATTACCAAAAATTGGATACGGCCTTTTTCAAAACACATAGCACAGGAGACCTGATGAGCCGCATGGCTGAGGATGTGTCACGTGTGCGTATGTATACCGGCCCGGCCGTTATGTACCTGATCAACCTGGTAGCCCTGATCTCACTTAGCGTTTTTTTCATGTTCAAGCGAAATGCTGAACTAACCCTGTATGTCCTGGCCCCATTGCCCATCCTGGCCGTTACCATCTATTTTGTCAATACAGTGATCAACCGGCGAAGTGAAAAGATCCAATCCCTCCTGGCCAGTTTAACCACCAATGCGCAGGAGTCCTATTCGGGTATCCGGGTGATTAAATCTTACGTACAGGAAAAAGCCATGCTGGGCTTCTTCAATGCCAACAGCGAAGAATATAAAAAGAATGCGATCGGTCTGGCAAGGGTCGAAGCCTTATATTTTCCTTCGATAACGCTGTTGATCGGGTTAAGTACCCTCCTGACGATCTTTATTGGAGGACTATATTATGCCCGGGGAACCGGAACGATCGACCTGCCCGCCCTGGTGGAATTTGTGGTGTACATCAATATGCTCACCTTCCCGGTAAGTGCCATAGGATGGACAGCCTCCATGATTCAACGGGCAGCCGCATCGCAGAAAAGACTCAATGAATTCCTGGATACACGACCGGATATTCAACAGCCGGAAACGCCCATAAAACATACGATCGCCGGGGATATCCGTTTCAACCAGGTATCCTTCACGTATCCTCATACCGGTATCAAAGGTCTTTCATCATTCGACCTCCATATCCGCAAAGGAGAAAAGATCGCATTGGTTGGACGAACAGGAAGTGGTAAGTCCACCGTTGCCCAATTACTCCTTCGCATGTATGACCCAACGTCGGGTACCGTGCAATATGATGGGTTGGATGTCCGGACACTGGATCTTTCCTTCCTGCGTGAACAGATCAGTTATGTACCTCAGGATGTGTTCCTTTTTAGTGATTCGATTGCAGAAAATATCCGTTTTGGCCAGGCAGGGGTAGACCGTACCGCCATTGAGCAAGCGGCTAAAATGGCTTCGGTTCACACTGATATCCTTTCGCTCGCTGAAGGTTACGATACTGTCGTAGGGGAACGAGGCGTGACCCTTAGCGGTGGACAAAAACAACGGGTTTCCATTGCCCGCGCCCTGGTGAAAGATCCCGGACTGATGATCTTTGATGACTGTCTGAGTGCCGTGGATGCCAAGACCGAACAGGAGATCATTGGTCATTTGTATGATTACCTCCGCAACAAGACCGCCATCATCATTACCCATCGGATATTCTCCCTTTTTCAGTTTGACCGCATCATCGTACTCGATGATGGGCAGATCATTGAGCAGGGAACCCATGCAGAACTGCTTGAAAAAGATGGTTATTACGCCGAACTCTATGCCCGCCAGCAAGACCAGGGGGAGGAGGCATAGGTAAATTTGGCTGTTTCAAAAACATATTTATATTTGTGACTTCTTGAAAATAAGTGATCACTAACTGCTAAAAAATCAAACTGTGGCGTACGAAAGCAATGACAACAAAATGGAAAGCATTTACAGCAAGAGGATCCGAGCTGGTAAAAGAAGAACTTATTTCTTCGATGTGCGTTCCACCCGTGGGAATGATTATTATCTGACCATCACCGAAAGCCGAAAGCGTTTCAATGATAATGGTTACGACCGGCACAAGATCTTCCTCTACAAAGAAGATTTCAATAAATTCATCAAAGCGCTGGGCGAAGCTGTAGATTATGTGAAAACCGAATTAATGCCTGATTTTGATTTTGATGCCTATAACCACGACAATATCGATGGCGTAGAAGGAAGTGAGAATGGATCTGAAATGGAAATGGATGTGGTGGCCAGCGAGCCTACTGTGGTTAGTGCAAAAGAAGAAACAACCGAAATCAAAGCTGAAACCCCGGTTTCAGGTGACAACGGTGCTTCGGAAGAAGTGGACAAATGGTAAAAATACCTAAACTTATAGTAAAACAGCCCTTGCACCAAGGGCTGTTTTTTTTTATCCTTGTGGGAGAAACACCACCTTGCTGATCCATGAAAAAACTGAAAAACCTTCGCATTGCCCTGGCATTTATTGCCCTTCAACTTAATTCCTCCTCCCTTCTGGCCCAGTGCGGCATCTATCCGGTTTCCCTTGAACAAAGGGCGAACCAATCCGCATTTATAGTTGCCGGCACAGTTACGGAAAAACAATCTTACCTGGACCCTCAGACCGGTAATGTGTACACCAGCAATAAGATTCAGGTAAATGCCTGGCTCAAAAATCACCAGAACATGAGCGAAGTTTACCTCATCACCGAAGGTGGGGTGATCGGCGACCGGGCGACAATCGTTTATCCCTCTCTGCAGGTAGAACCCGGACGGGAATATGTATTCTTTCTGGAGGCCAATAATAACAGACTTGATAATAAATCGATCCGTGCCAGGCAGCCTGGAGTTCTTCAGGCCAGGGCCTATGCAGATGGGCAGGGTGCCCTTTGGAACCGGGGAAACGAGTATTTGGATCTTATCGCGGAGCCTAAACAAACAGAGGCTTCCCTTTTTACCCGCATAGCTGGAATGACCGGTGAATTGGCCCGTCGCCCCAATGGAGAAGTATTCAATGCACGGAATGTCTCGCAGCCCAACATAAACGGAAGGATCGATGCCATTACTTCTTTTTCTCCCAACCCCACCAATGCAGGAACCATCGACCCGGCCGATTTTATCACCATCACCGGTTCGGGTTTTGGAGCGGCGGCAGGAACCGTCTTCTTTTCCAATGCTGATGATGGAGGATCCACATTCACTTCCTCTGGCGTTGCCTCCGATATCGTTTCCTGGAGCGATGCTTCCATCACCGTCAAAGTAGCCAGAAGGGCCGGAACTGGGCCAATCAATGTGAACGGGGCATTTACTTCGGGCACCAATCTGACCATTGATTATTCTCACCTGGATATTAATAGTACGTTTAGTGGATTTGGATCTACTACCCGGCAACGATACTATCTGCGGAATTTGAATGGTTCTGGTGGATACACCTTCTTATACAATACCACTTTTAATACCAATGCACCTGCGGTGGCCGCCTTTGAACGGGCGCTGGAAACCTGGCGCTGTAATGGTGGCGTGAACTTTGTAAGCGGAGGAACAACCGCAACAGCTTCCGTTGGAAATGACGGGGTGAACGCGGTGTTCTTTGATGCTACATTGCCGGTGGGCGTTCTCGGCCGTGCCACTTCCCAGTTCAGCGGTTCTGCGACCGGATTATGTAACCTGGCCAATACCGTTTGGTATACGGCGGATGTGGATGTACAATTCATGCCCGACCCGCCAGTGGCTGGATTTACCTGGGAATATGGCCCCGCGTTGCCTGGGGGAACTGAATTTGATTTTGAATCCGTTTCTGTTCATGAATTAGGCCATGCGCTTGGCCTGGGACATCGTATTGCACCGGGAGAAGTCATGCATTATGCAGTAACCAATGGGGTCGCCAACCGCACTCCATCCGTTGCTGAAATAAGCGGAGTGAACGACAAGATGGCCTTTTCTACTGCGGCCACCTGCTTTAACCCGGTCGGCTCCGGAACCCCAATGACGGCAGCTTCCTGTAGCACACTCCCCATAACCTTACTTGATTTTACCGGGCAAAAAAACCGCCAGCAGATCGACCTGATCTGGAATACCCTGCATGAGCAAAATTCCCTGCATTTTGAATTGGAAAAATCATCCGACGGGAACCGTTTTTATGCCCTGGGCAAGATCCAGGCAGCAGGAAACAGTACGCAGCGAAGAGATTATTCCTTTACAGACAGACAGGTTACCGAGTTGAACTATTACCGGTTAAAAATGGTCGATATCGATGGCCATTTTGAATATAGCCGAACCATTCTGGTGCGTGACCCCTCGGCGACGCAACAAGTATGGGTACTGAATAACCCCTTTACTACCGTACTTGACATCAGACTGGCCAAACAGGCTGCAGAACCGGTTCAGTTTGACCTGATCGGGCTGAATGGAGCAAAGGTCTATTCCAGCAGACAGAGTGCGGGAGATAATTTTACCCTGGACCTGTCAGGCAGTACCCTTCAAAAAGGGGTGTATATCCTTCAGACAAGGATCGGAGGTGTCGTGTTCACCAACAAGATTGTTCACCAATAATTATTTTGCCGCATACTTCTTGTACTGATTGATCAACCCGTTGGTCGATGAATCATGGGAGCTCACGGCTTTTTTATCGGTTAACTCCGGCAGGATCTTATTGGCCAATTGTTTGCCCAGTTCCACGCCCCATTGATCAAACGAGAAGATATTCCAGATGATACCCTGGACGAATATTTTATGCTCATAAAAAGCAATGAGTTGACCAAGGGAAAAAGGCGTAACCTTTTTTAACAGGAAAGAGTTTGTTGGCCGATTACCTTCAAAGACTTTAAAGGGTAACAATCGGGCAATGGCTTCATTGCTCAATCCTGCCTTCTCCAATTCAAGCTCCGCTTCCTCTTCGGTCTTTCCATTCATCAGGGCCTCGGTTTGGGCAAAGTAGTTGGAAAGTAATTTGGCATGGTGGTCTCCAATCGGGTTATGTGATTGTGCCGGGGCAATAAAGTCACAAGGGATAAGGAGCGTGCCCTGGTGGATCAATTGGTAGAAGGCATGTTGTCCGTTGGTACCGGGTTCTCCCCAAATTACCGGACCGGTAAAATAATCCACCGCTTCTCCATTCCGGTCCACGCTTTTCCCATTGCTCTCCATATTCCCCTGTTGAAAATAGGCAGCAAAGCGGTGTAAGTATTGATCGTAGGGAAGAATGGCTTCCGTTTCAGCGCCATAGAAATTGGTATACCAAATGCCCAGCAGTGCCATGATCACCGGAATATTTTTATCAAAAGGCTCTTCCCGAAAGTGCTGATCGGCAAAATAGGCGCCTTTTAGTAGTTCTTCAAAGTTCTTATAACCAATAGTCAGGGCAATCGACAAACCGATGGCACTCCAAAGCGAATAGCGGCCACCAACCCAATCCCAAAACGGGAACATGTTTCCGCTGTCTATGCCAAACTTCACCACTTCTTTCTCATTGGTAGAAAGGGCGACAAAATGTTTGGCTACGTGTTTTTCTTTTTTTGCTTTTTTCAGGAACCATTGCCGCGCCGAGTGGGCATTGGTCATGGTTTCCTGGGTGGTAAAGGTTTTTGAAGCGATAAGAAAGAGGGTTCTTTCAGGGTCCAGTTTTTTCAGGGTTTCTGCTATATGCGTTCCATCTACATTGCTGACAAAGAATACTTCGATTCCTTCCACTGTGTAAGGTTTCAGGGCTTCGGTTACCATAAGAGGTCCCAGGTCACTTCCACCAATTCCTATATTGACAATGTATTTAAGTTTTTTATTAGTATACCCTCGCCGTTTTCCGGCATGGACCTCGTTGCAGAAATTCTTCATTTGACGCAAGACCTTTTTTACCCCGGGCATTACATCGACACCTTCGGAAAAAAGAGGTTGACCGGAAAAATTTCGCAAAGCCACATGCAGCACAGAACGGTTTTCTGTTTCGTTGATCTTCTCGCCGGCAAACATGGCATTGATCCCGTCCCTGAGCCGGCATTCGGTAGCCAGTTCCTGTAAAAGGGCCAAAGTGGTTTCTGTTATCCTGTTCTTTGAATAATCAAACAGGATATCCTTACTGTGGAGGGAATATTTCTTAAACCGGTCGGTATCTTCCTTGAAGAGGTCACGCATCTGCAAGGTATGTGTCTCCTCTAAATGGGCTTCCAGTTTTTGCCAGGCGGTTGTGGTTACAGGGTTAATCTTAGGTAACATGATCAAAAAATTTATGATTGATATTTTTATATGATCTCGATAGTTCGGTTTACCATCTCTGGAGTAATATCTAAATGAACAACCAGCCGCACCCGGTTAGGCGCAATGGCATAGGCCAGGAGCCCCTTCTCTTTCCATTGAGCCACCAACGCAGGGGCTGTATTTTCGGATAATTCAAAAATGATGATATTGGTCTCTACCGGTAGTACTTTTTTTACATACGGTTTAGTTGCAATAGCCGCTTCAATTTCCCGTGAATGGGCATGATCTATTGAAAGCCTTTCGACATGATGATCCAGCGCATAAATGCCTGCAGCTGCCAGAAAACCAGCCTGCCTCATCCCACCACCAAATACTTTCCGGATCCTCCTCGCTTTTTTTATAAAATCACTCCGGCCAAGCAATAAGCTTCCTACCGGGCATCCAAGACTTTTACTGAGGCAGATTGAAATACTGTCGAATATTTCTCCATGCTGAATCGGTGTTTCCTTTCTCGCTACGAGGGCATTGAAAAGACGGGCCCCATCGAGATGCAGGGAAAGACCAGAGGCACTGCAGATTTTTTTTATTTGCCGGATATCCTCCAATGCATAACAACTACCACCACCGCGGTTGGACGTATTCTCCAGGCAAACCAGACTGGTCCTGGCCTTATGGACATCATCCGGGTTGATAGCTGCACCCACTGCCTCTGCTGTAATCCGGCCTCTGTCACCCGCCAATAGCCTTACAGAAGCCCCGGAGTTAAAGGCAATGCCCCCACCTTCATATTGGTACACATGGGCATTCTCATCCACAATCACTTCATCACCGGGTTGAGTATGACATTTGATCGCGATCTGGTTGGTCATAGTGCCTGAAGGACAAAACAAAGCAGCCTCCATTCCAAACATCCGCGCGGCTTTTTGCTCCAATTGATTAATGGACGGGTCTTCCCCAAATACATCATCCCCAACAGGAGCTTTCATCATGGCTTCCAGCATCCCCGGGGTCGGTTTAGTTACGGTGTCTGAGCGGTAATCGATGATCATGAAGTGGAGGTATTGAAAATCAAGCGCGAAATTAAGTAAAGCCTTCCATCTTGCCTATGAGCCTTTTATCCTAAATAAGTAGAATTAAGTAACCGGGGTGGGAGTGGTGCGTCTTAGGGTGGGGGATGTTGGATGACAGATGACGGATGATAGATGACAGATGACGGATGACGGATGACAGATGACGGATGACAGATGACGGATGACAGATGACGGATGACAGAGTATGGCAAACCGAAGTCCTTGTTTCACAACGCAGTCGCTATTCCTTTTTATATATATGGCCAAAGAACAAATGAATAGTCCAATCAGTCATCTGTCATCCGTCATCTGTCATCTGTCATCTGTCATCTGTCATCTGTCATCCAACTCCCGCCACCCATCCTTAAATTCAACCGTTCGCTACAAAACAATATACTTGGCATTACATAGTACCTATTTTTGTCCTGTAATTATTTAAAACAAGTACTGAATATAAAACCAATTGAGATGAGAAAGATTTTAACCCTTTTACTGGCTGTTTTCGCGCTAACAGCCTCAGTTACAGCCCAAAATTCGGGTAAAACCAGTATTACCGGGGTCATTAAAGACGGTGGACAAAAGACCCTGATGTCTGCTACTATTATGCTGGTGAAGGCCAAGGATACCTCCGCAGTCAAAATGACGGTGGCAGATAAGGAAGGTAACTACCTGATTGAAGGAATAGGCGCAGGTGATTATATGGTGATGGTTACCGCTGTAGGTCACCAAAAGGCCTTCTCGGCCCCTTTTTCTATTTCCCAGGATCAGGGGGCACTTGCAGTGCCTTTGATCGAATTGGAGCCTGAGGTAAAATCCTTACAAGGGGTGACGGTAGTTTCCAGAAAGCCCTTTATTGAGCAGAAGATTGACCGGATGGTGGTAAACGTGGAAGCCTCTGTAACCAACGTGGGAACCTCTGCCCTGGAAGTATTGGAAAAATCGCCTGGTATAACTGTTGATCGCGACGGAAACATCAGTCTGAAAGGTAAAGCCGGGGTGATGGTATATATTGATGGTCGCCCGACCTATCTCTCCGGTGCTGATCTGGCTAATATGCTCCGTAATATGAGTAGCAATCAACTGGATCAGATCGAGATCATGACAAACCCACCGGCGAAATACGATGCCGCAGGAAATGCCGGGATCATCAATATCAAAACCAAAAAGACCAAACAGGTAGGCTACAGCGGGAGTATTTCCGCCAGTTGGATGCAACAGCGCTATGCGAACCCTTCCAGCTCCCTGAACTTCAATTACCGCAAGAATAAAGTGAATGTATTTACCAATATAGGCTACAATACCTGGAACAATTTTAATAAACTGAGTATCCAACGAAAATTCATGGATGATCAGACCAAAGAAGTGGTTTCGAATTATGACCAGGTGTCGCGTATGCGGGATGATTTCCGGACAATCAGCGCTAAGCTGGGATTGGATTATTCCGTCAGCAAGAAAACCACCCTTGGTTTTGTCGTCAATGGATACCATAACCCAGGCAATTTTACCAATAAGAGCCATGTATTGATCTCTGACCCCAGCCGCACCCTGCTGAGTAAAACCAATGCCGTGACCACCAACGAAAGGACATGGAAGAATTTCGGGGCCAACCTCAATATGCGTCATGTATTTGATTCTACCGGCACCGAATTGACCATGGATGCAGACTATATTGGCTATGATGGTAGCAATGACCAACGTCTGATCAATTCCTACTTTGACCCGTTTGATAATCCGACCGACAAACCTGATACCCTGTTAGGTAACCTGCCCCAGGACATTCATATCTTTTCGTTTAAATCTGATTTCTCCAAACCCTTGAAAAATGGAGCAAAGATTGAAGCCGGTATCAAAACCAGTTTTGTCAAGACCGACAACAATGCCCGCTATGACAATATCTACTATCAGCAGGCCATCCTGGATAGTGGACGGAGCAATCATTTCATTTATGATGAAAATGTAAATGCCGCTTATGTGAACTATAGCCGCCCGCTGGGTAAAAAGTGGACTGGCCAGTTAGGACTTCGTCTGGAGAACACACAAGCCAGTGGGCACTCCTCAGGTTTTGTTTACAGTACCACCCAGGCCCGTTTTGTACCCTTTGATTCTACATTTGACAGGGATTATACCCAACTATTCCCCACCTTATACCTTCAATATACCGCCAGTGAAAAGCATTCATTTGTACTGAACTATGGCCGGAGGATCAATCGCCCTGACTATAGCGACCTGAACCCTTTTATTCTGTTTCTGGACCGCTATACCTTCGAGCAGGGTAACCCTAACCTGAAACCGCAATTTGCACACAACATTGAACTGAGCCATACGTACAAAGGGGCCTTTACCACAACCCTTAACTATACCAATACGACCGATATCATTACCGATGTATTGGAGCAAAACACCGCCTTGAATGAAACCGTGGTGAAAAAATCGAATATCGCGAGTTTGAAACAACTGGGTATTTCTATATCGGGTAATATTCCGGTGGTGAAATGGTGGACCATGAATGTTTGGCTCAATGTATTCAATAACCTCTATAAAGGAGAGGCCAACGGTGATCCTATCTCCATTGGTTACACTACCGGACGGATCAATGTTTCCAACCAGTTCAAATTCGAAAAAGGTTGGTCTGCTGAGATCAGTGGATTCTATACCACACCCTTTGTGGAAGGTGTTTTCCGGATCGAGAATTTTGGACAAATGAACGTAGGGATTTCCAAGCAAGTGTTGAAGAACAAAGGTACCCTTCGTATCTCTGGTCGCGATATTCTCTATTCGAATAAAATAAACGGATTGATCAAATACAGTGATATCGACGCTTCCTTCCAGCAGGTAAGGGGTTCCCGTCAGGTCACTATCGGCTTTACCTATCGCTTTAGCAAAGGAAAAGCTTCTAACTCTCCCCGCCGCAATATTGGTGGTGCAGATGAAGAGCAGAACAGGGTGAAGGCCGGGCAGTGAGACCATGTTTTAAGGATTTGAGGATGGCAGGAAAGGGGATAGGTGATAAGAAAAAAGTGAGGAAGTGATATAGAGCGAATTGAAAAGACGTCATTTTGTTAATGTGCTGATGAATAAGTATCTTCATCAGCACATTTTTTTTGCGCCTGTCAACCCAAAACTCCTGATCTATGCCGTCATTTGATATCGTTTCCAAAGTAGATGCCCAGGCACTAGACAATGCCGTCAATGTAGTGTCAAAGGAGATCAGCAACCGGTTTGATTTCAAAGGCACTCACCTCGTGATCAATCTGGATAAGAAAGAATATAAACTGAATCTGGAAACAGACGATGATATGAAAATGCGCCAGTTGATCGATGTGTTGATCAGCCGGGCACACAAACAAGGGATAGCGCCTGAGGCTTTTGACTTTTCAAAAGAAGGTTATGCCAGTGGCAAAGTGTGGAAGAAGGAAGTGACTGTTCGAAACGGGCTGAAACAGGAGGATGCCAAAAAAGTAGTCAAACTGATCAAGGATTCTGGCCTCAAGGTCCAGGCCTCCATCAACGATGACCTGGTCCGGGTTACCGGTAAAAAGATAGATGACCTTCAGGAAGTAATCCAGGCCTCCAAAACCTGGGGGCTGGGTGTGCCATTGCAGTATGAGAATATGCGATCATAGGACGTGAGACGTGAGGCGTGAGACGTGAGACGCGCGAGGTTTCTCACGACTCACGATTTACGACTCACGATTGACGCCTCACGATTCTTTGAATTCTTCCCAACTTTTCCTACCTTTGCGGCTCTAAAAAAATCTTTTAATCAGTACGGCAAAATCCGTGCGGCCTTTAAATCAATTAGTTATGAAAAAAGGTGTCCACCCCGATAGCTATCGGTTCGTAGTTTTCAAAGACATGAGTAACGGTTATTCCTTTCTTAGCCGTTCTACAGCCCACACCAAAGAGACCGTTAAATGGGAAGACGGGAATGAGTATCCCCTGGTAAAACTGGAGATTTCAAATACCTCACACCCCTTCTTTACAGGTAAGAACATGTTGGTGGATACGGCTGGTCGTATCGACAAGTTCAAGAAGAAATATGAGAAGAAAAAATAATGACGTAATTTTCGATTACGAAAACATTTTTTGTTTTTCATGGCTATACTTTAATCCCTTCGTTTCGACGAAGGGGTTTTTGTTTTATATAATTCAGTAGCTTTACCTGATGCCTGAACGGATCATTTTCACCGAAGAATTTTGCCAGCCGGAAGACCTTTACCCCTTTACCCTGACCCGGCAGATTCAGGACATCCGTATCGGTATACTTACCATCCGCGAAAAATGGGAGCGCCTGTTGGGTGCTGTTTCCTACGATAAGTTTGAAGACGATTACAAAGACCTTGACCGGGCCGTTCGCATTGACAAGCAATTAGGCCCTGGCGTCATCTATATGATCCATGGTAACCTGCTTCCCACGCCCGGTTTAGTAGGTGCTATCAAACGGTTAAAGAATGGTGAATTCCTGTCGGTAAATGGGGATGCTGGTATTGTATTCCGTTTTTCTGCCAAAGAAATCGTGAAGCCTAATCAGGTAAAAATGAATAAGGCGGTGGTGATCAGGGACGAAGTGCCTACCATCCGGTTTCCCTGGGATATCACCCGTTTGAATGCCACAGCCTTGCTGGAAGATTGGAAACTTCTCAAAGGGCGTAGAAAATCGCAGCCCTTGTCAAGGACCAACCGGGTAACCAAAGGGCAACAGGTATTTGTGGAGAAGGGAGCCGTTGTGGAGCATGCTGTGATCAATGCTACGGAGGGGCCGGTTTATATTGGTAAAAATGCCCTGGTGATGGAAGGTTCGCTTATCCGTGGACCGGTTTCGATCGGTGAAGGAGCGGTTGTAAAAATGGGTACCCGGATCTATGGTGCCACCACCATTGGGCCTGGTTGCGTGGTAGGAGGGGAGATAAAGAATAGCGTGATCTTTGGACACAGCAATAAAGCCCATGATGGCTATCTGGGTGATTCTGTATTGGGAGAATGGTGCAATTGGGGAGCCGGGACCACAAACAGCAATGTAAAGAACAACGCTGGTACGGTAAGAGTGTGGACAAGGAAAGGAGAGATAGAAGCTGGGAACAAATGCGGCGTCTTTATGGGTGACTATTCCCGTACCGCCATTAATACAAGTATAAATACCGGAACGGTTATCGGTGTATCCTGCAATGTGTTTGGAAGTGGTCTAACACCAAAATATATCCCATCCTTTGCCTGGGGCTCCGACGGACTGAACCGCTACCGTCTCGAAAAAGCTTTGGATGATATCAGGGCCTGGAAAAAAATGAAGAACCAGTTGCTATCCATGAATGAAGAATCCATTTTACATACTATATACAATAAATACTAAATGAACCTTATGCGGAAACAAATCGCAGCTGCAAACTGGAAAATGAACCTGACCTATCAACAAGGCGAGCAATTATTGGAAGATATCCTGGCCGCTGGAATTTCCCTGGCCGACCATCAGGAGGCGGTATTTGCCGTACCATCTCTCTATCTTACCCTGGCGCAAAAGGAATTATCCGGGCACAAGCATTTCTATGCCTCGGCGCAGAATTGTTACAATAAAAAATCAGGCGCGTATACCGGCGAAATCGCAGCCGAGATGATCAAATCAGTGGGCGTCAGTTATTGTGTGTTGGGTCATAGCGAACGGCGCGAATATTTTCAGGAAAGCCACCAGATGTTGGCCGAAAAGGTGGACCTCTGCCTGGAGAATGGATTAACCCCGATCTTTTGTTGTGGTGAACCTTTATCCATCCGGGAGCAGGGGAGCCAGAATGAATTTGTGGCCACCCAACTCCGGGAATCCCTTTACCATCTGCCAGCAGAAAAAGTGAAGACCCTCGTGATCGCCTATGAACCGATCTGGGCCATCGGGACTGGGAAAACCGCCACAACTGCACAAGCACAAGAAATGCATGCCTACTTACGTTCTGTATTAGCAGGCCAGTACGGACAGGATATTGCCAATGCCATACCCATTTTATACGGCGGAAGCGTGAAAGCCAATAACGCAGCAGAATTATTTGCCAGTCCGGATGTGGATGGTGGCTTGGTGGGTGGAGCCTCCCTGGTAGCAAGCGATTTTATTGCGATCATCAAAGCCTTGAAATAAACCACCGTTATCGGTAAGCCATACCATATCGTCATTACCCGTAAGAACCACATGCTCCTGAGTTTCTTAAAGATCAGGGCGGTGGTAAACGGTAAAGAAATTTATCCCCTCAGCAATAACCAGCCGGTGGTGATCACGTTGGGTGAAAATAATCCCCACGTGGTCATCTCCGACGGGTTTCATCACACGAAACCCGTGGAATTGGTTTATCATCACCTCCATACCTACTACTTCCATGTGGTATGCGCCATTGATGATGTGCAACTATTTTTCGGATTTCTTTTTATCGCCTTGTTTTATTTGCTGGGGATAGGCGTGGGACTTCTTTTTTTTAAGATCATCTGCTTTTTGCCCGTCATTTATTTCCTCTATATATTTTATGTTAACCGCCAGGACTATATTCAGTTGAAGGCGGTATAACGGGCGGCAGCGCTACTTCCTCTGTGGCATTCAGCAGGTCTAATTCAAGGATGGTGGATTCTCCATCTTCCGATTGATGATACATTGAGATAAACCGGTGTCCAAATAAGAATTCTTCTGCAGCATAAGAAGATCGGGCCACCACGGTATTGGAAAAAGTTTCATCAAACGCTTTTATAAATACAATCAGTTCTGCCTTCAGGTTGCGTAATTCTTCGATGCTCAGTTGATACAAGGCACTTTTTTCGTTGATGGCATGAACGATGGTCCAATTCAGAAATAACGTATTGATCTGAGCAAGTTCTACACCCAGCGGATAAAACCGGTTGACAGGTTTACCCTCTTCGATGAATCGCAATCCAAGCGTGAGTTTTACCTCCACATCGGTAAGGTGATTGTTTTTGTAGGGGGTTACCCGGATCATCAAACCTCTTCCATCCTTGTAGGGCGCAATAAGGGCTTTCTCGCTAAAACGTAAAAAAGCCTGCGGATGGGAGAAACGTCCATAAAGTAAACCGGTGGCCAGGGCAAAACTCAATAGTCCCAAAAATGCTTCAAAAGAGGCCACCAAGCCAGACCAGAATCCAATGGGATTTATACGTCCATAACCAACTGTGGTAAAGGTTTGCGCGCTGAAAAAAAAGGCCTCGGAAAATTGGGTCCAGAATGGCCCCTTTTCTACACCCGCCATGCCTTCCATACCGATCCATAAATACGTAAAAGCAAAAATCGTATTCACCAATATAAAGATGATCAGAATGGACAACCAGAATTTCCATCGGGGCATTTCCAACATGGTATGGTACCAGCTAAACCGGTCCAATAGCCTCATGCCACGCTTGTGTACGTTGGCGGAACCATCTTTGCGATAATACCGTGTGCCCACCGTATTGCCATTGTTGCCCAGACCAGTGGCGGGATCGTCTTTCAGTAATTTATTTCTTTTGAATAAGGCCATAACTCAGTTTAGCAGGTTTAGGGGTTGGAAACGGTTTCCAAATTAAGGGGTAATAACAACAAGTCAAGCGCAAGGTTGGGTGGTGAGGCAGAAGTCAGGCTTTCGTTACTACCATTCGTCAGGTTTAGGGCGGTATATCCCAATTCCTCGCACTCTTTTAACAGGGTAGAGGGTGTTTCCCCAAACCGGGCCAAGGTTTCCGGATTGCACTCGAGGATGATTCGGGGGCGGTGCTTTCTGATCAGTTCTTTCATACCCCTTAATACCTCCTTCTCGTTGCCTTCAGTATCGATCTTGATAAGGTCGATCCTGGGGAGCGATCTGGTCACTTCCCATGAATCCAGAACGATCATTTCCACCGGTTCCCGGGTACCCGTATGATCTTCGGGTGGATGCAGAGCGGACATTCCTTCGTTTGCAGGACCTGAATGAAAGATCGTTACTTGTCCGGTTGTGCTTCCTGCTGCATTATGATAAGCACTTCCCAGTGTGATTCCATTTTTTTCCAAATGTGTCTTTAGTTTTTCAAAGTTGGATCGAACGGGTTCAATGGCAATGACCCGAATTTCCGGGTCAATGGTTCCTGCTACGAGAGAATAATAACCAATATTGGCCCCGATATCCAAAAAGGTATCTCCACCTTTCAGGTTTTTTAAAAGGTAGCGGGTGATATGGGCATCGTATGCTCCATACCAAAGTAACTGCTGTTGCTGGTGTTCATAAGGGGTGAGCCACATACGAAACCCCTGGGGCAGTTTCTTTTCAAAAATGCAATGGTCTAATTTCAATATCCGTAGCAATCGCAGAAAATACTTTAAGCCCCGATGGGGAAAAGGAAAATGGCGAATATAAAATTGAAACAGCCAGAAGATCATCCGGGGAACATGCATTAGGTATCCGTAAATTTATAGTTTATTTGCCCAAAACCATTTGTTTGAAAACCGACCTGTTCAAAGGAAGTATTTACCGGATCATTTTCATGGGACTGAGTTTTTTGGTCGGTCTCCTGATTGCCGCTATTTCAGGTACGGCCATTTTTGGTTCCCTCTCGCTCATGATCGTAAATGCAGCCATGCTGCTCATCTTTTCCGGTCTTGGCACGGATGCAGCCCTGGTTTGGCATTGGGCGGGGGAAAAATTGAATCCCCGGGCCGGGTATTCATTTGTTACCCTGAGTGGGCTTGTTCAACTGCTTCTCTTTGGGATGGGGGAATGGGTCAGCCTGCAGGTATGGGATGAAACCTTATTGGCCAGGGGTAGTGCCCAAATCTATCTGTGGCCCGAAACTTTATATTTTGTGGGTTTGGTGTTGTTGGAAAAATGGGGCTCGCTTTTCTATGCCACCCATAAAGCGGTCAGGGCAAATCAGGTACTCGCCAGTATCTCATTTGTATTTGCCTTGTTTTTAGCCTTTTCCATACAAGGTATAGGTATCCGGGTGGATGATCCTTTTTCTTTATTTGCAGGCTTTACTTTTATCCAGGGGCTTAGTCTTATGGTAGCCTTTCACATGTCCGTGCCTGGAATTCGCCCAGGCCGGCTTTCGCGCAGGGAGATACGCTCCCTGTTTCAGTTTTCTTTTCTGGTATTTATCACCAATGGGATACAGTTTCTGGCCTATCGGATCGATTATTGGTTTATTGATTATTATCAGGGCGAGGCAGGAGTAGGTGTGTATGCGCAGGCGAATCGCTTTGCCCAATTAATGTGGGTCGTACCCAATATTTTGGCAGCTTTACTGATCCCTGTGTTATCCAGGAAAGAGGGTGCAATGAAGACCCCTGAATTTATGACCTACCCACGTTTCCTGATGCGGTGGAATGCCCTCTTATTACTCCTGGTGCCTTTTACAGCCTGGCTCATCTATCAATATCTGATGCCGGCTTCATTTATGCCCGGCTGGAAAGCCTTGCTCTGGATGATTCCCGGTTACTATTTCTTTGGACTGACCCTCCTCCTGGCCGCCTGGTTTTCGGCAATGGGGCATTTAAAGGTTAACCTTACCGGCTCACTGATCTGCCTTGTCCTGATCATTGTTGCCGATGCCTCGCTTATTCCCCGTTGGGGGGCCATGGGTGCGGCTTTGGCCAATACCCTTGCGTATTCGCTCACGACGTTGTATTTTATGCTGCGATTTAAAGCCCGGACCGGAATAGATCACCTGTCGTATTGGCGTTCCAAAGACTGATTCATGCAAGAAGGCAAGGAAAAAAAATACATACTCTGGCTACCTTCCTGGTACCCCACCGAACTGACCCCTTTTGATGGGGATTTTATTCAACGGCATGCAAGGGCCGTTTCACCGTTCATGCCAGTACATGTATTTCACCTCATACGTGATCGCGATCGCAAATGGACCCGTAGTACGCGACTGGTGGAAAAAGTTCAGGGGGATCTTACCGAAACGATCCTGTACTATGCCAGCCCGAACCTGCCATTTCGCTTTTTGGATAAACTTGTTTCCCAATGGAAATTCATGTGGTTGTATCGGAAACATATCCGAAGGATATTTGAGGAAAAGGGTTTCCCTGAGTTGCAGCATGTACATGTGGTCTATAAAGCGGGATTGATCGCGCGATGGATCAACAAGAAATGGGGGATACCTTTTGTGCTGACCGAACAGTGGACGATCCATTTGCCAGAAGCAAGACCTAATCTCTTTGATCTTCCTTTTGCCGAACAACACCTCATTTCCCGGATCATGGATCATGTAGAATGGGTTCTCCCAGTGTCAAAGTACCTGGGAAAAGCCATGAAAGAACATTGGCCCTTTATTCGATTTGACGTGATCCCAAATGTGGTCGATCATGGATTGTTCAAACCAGGCACAACAGAAAAGCCAATAGATAAATTAAGGTTGGTACATATTTCCACATTGACCTATCAAAAGGATCCGGAATCGCTTTGCACAGCCCTGGCTGTTCTAAAACAACGAGGTGTGGCTTTTCAGCTTGATCTGTTTGGGCCTGCTACCAAAGAAATAAAAGAGTTGATGCAAAAGGCGGGGATAGGGGAGCAGGTCGTTTTTCATGGGGAGCGACCACAGACTGAACTTGCCCGGATCATGAGTGAATGTCATGCCCTCGTTTTATATTCCCGCTATGAAACCTTTGGTTGTGTGATCATCGAGGCCAATGCCTGTGGCATACCCGTCGTGGTGCCCGATACCGCCCTTATGCAGGAGATCGTATCACCAGACGTGAATGGAGTGCTTGTCAAACCCCATGACCCGATTGCCCTTGCCGATGCCCTGCAAAAATTGGCAAATGGAGAGATCCGGTTTGAATCCGAAAAAATCCGCGAATCCAGTTTAAAATATGGAATGGATGTGGTGGGAAAACAATATGTGGCGGTTTATGAGCAACTGCTGCTTCAGCTCGAATAAGCCTGCAGTTTCTCCATCAGGTTCACATATTCCTTCATGGCATCTTCCTTTGGCTTCCCTTTCAGGTTTACCCAGGCTTCATATTTTGCCTTGGCCACAAAATCAAATGGATTTGGGGCGGGTGTATTTACATCGCCTTCAGTTGCTTGTTTGTACAATGAATAGAGTTGGAGTAAGGTTTCGTTGCTGGGTCTCTCACTGAGATTCTTACTGTCAGCGACAGCCTGTTCGAACAACTGGTGCAAATCCATGGTGGTTAACGATTTTTCACGAATTTAGGGTTTTAAATGTTATCATTTGGCGAACACCCGTTAAAGTGGAGGGTTTTACATCATTTTTTTTATTAACAATTAATGCGATATTAGGCCTATAAATTTTCTAATATGAAGACTGTCAAGGAAGTGCTCGAAAGGAAGAGTAAGTCTTTCAACCAAATTTCGGCCGGCGCTCTGGTTATAGAGGCCCTGCATATGCTGAATTCGGTGAACCTCAGTTACCTGGTAGTCATGGATGGAGATCAATTCAAAGGAATTTTTAGTGAGCGTGACTATACTCGGAATGTAGCGTTAAAGGGTAGGTCAAGTTCCACTACCACTGTAGGAGAGGTTATGTCCATTGATCTTCCGATCATTGGTATCAATGATTCGGTGGAACAATGCATGAACAAAATAGACACCTTCAAAACCCGGTATTTGCTGGCCTATGAAGACAAGAAATTTCTGGGGGTCATTACCATACATGACCTTCTCCGAATGGTGATCGCCAGTCGTACAGAAGTTTTTGATGACAACCTGGTTCAAAGGCTTCTGGATCAGAATGAAAACATCCGGGTTTATTAAGCAAAACCGCTACAAATTTGTGACCAATGTGGGCATAAATTGGTGTATATTTGCCTTTTACATTAATTCTTTTACATGAGCGTTCCTAAATTCCCCCACACGGGAGATGCCTTCTACCTGGAATTGAAGAAAAGGGTAGGTGATTATTTTTCCCAGGCCGGCATTGCTTCGACTGGAAATTTTCAGTTGTATTTCAAAGCTATATTACTAGTTATCTCCTATATCGCTTTATATACCTGGCTGGTGTTCTTTACCCCCGCCACCTTTATCGCCATTATCGGATGTGCTGTGTTGGGTATCCTGACAGCCGCCATTGGTTTCAACGTGATGCATGACGGGGCCCACGGAAGTTTTAGCCAGCATCCCTGGTTGAATAAACTGGCAGGCCTTTCACTGAATGTCCTGGGTGCAAATAATTACCTCTGGAAAACAAAACATAATGTCATTCACCACGCTTATACGAATGTTGACGGGGTTGATGATGATATTGATGCCAGGCCTTTTTTGCGTCTATGTGAAACGCAGAAATTCTATAAAGTTCACCGCTTCCAGCATCTCTATTTCTGGGCTGCTTACTCCCTGTTGTATCTGTGGTGGATATTCTTTACAGACTACCGCAAATACTTCGCAGGCCGGATCGGACCGGTGAAATTGAAGAAAATGAATATGTCGGAGCACCTCACCTTCTGGGGTTTCAAAGTGCTGCACATGGCGATCTTTGTCGTGCTGCCTATCCTTGTAGTAGGAGTGATTCCCTGGCTGGTCGGTTTCCTGACCCTCGCACTGGTAGCAGGGTTTGTACTGAGCATTGTATTCCAATTGGCCCACACAGTGCAGGATACAGAGTTCCCGCAGGCCGACCCCGTTACCAATAAACTGGGCGATGAGTGGGCGATTCACCAATTAAAGACAACGGCTAATTTTTCCAATAGAAACCGGTTGATCTCCTGGTGGGTAGGGGGATTGAATTTTCAAATTGAACATCACCTGTTTCCCCGGATTTCCCACGTTCATTATCCGGCCATTAGCAAGCTGATACGACAAACCTGCGCCGAATTTGGTATTCAATATATTGAGTACCCAAGGCTAAGATATGCCGTTGCCTCGCATGTCGCTTTTCTGCGGCAAATGGGGAAACCTTAGAACGCAACTTTTCCACATTGCGTTTTATTTCCAACCATGGCATCTTTTTTGGGTGAGGGATGGATATTCCTATCCATTTCCTAAACCCAATTCGAATAGTATGAGAACAAAACAGTTAAGTGCTCTTGGGCTGTTTGCCCTTTTTACCACAGTTATTACATTTTTTTCCTGCCAAAAAGAAGGGTCCCTGCAATCGAATATCCCTGAAGGGCAAAATAAATTGTCCATCTACCTGATGGATGGCCCTTATGATTTCCAACAGGTAAATGTGGAGATTCAGGCGATCTACGTAAAAATTGATTCATGCGACAGAAGCAGGTGGAATGATGACGATGATGACCACCCGGGTTGTGATGACCATCATGATTCACTTTACCGCAATTGTGAATTCTGGGATACACTGGATGTGAATCCTGGGGTATACAATCTTCTCACCCTGCAAAATGGGGTAGATACCTTGCTGGCAAGTGGCTTTGTTTTAGACGGGAGAATCGAGCGGATAAAGTTTGTCTTGGGTACCAATAATAGCGTGATGGTGGATAGTGTGGTTCATCCCCTTCACCTGGTTGGCAACCTCAATTATGTCTTCGTAAACCTGAAAAGGGAGCATCTTGATTCCTTGAGCTCCGATAATTTTCAATTATACCTTGATTTTGATGTGGCCCGCTCCATTTGGAAATCGAATGGAAAGTACTGGCTCAAACCTGTACTCAAACCTTTTGGCCGGCATAGCACTGGTGAGATCGAAGGAAAGGTAAGACCTGTCAATTCTCATGGCATGATCATGGCTTTATCGGGTACCGATACCACATTTGCCCGACCAGATCATCATGAAGGTGAATTCAAGATAAGAGGCCTGAGACCAGGTACCTATGATGTATTTATCGATGGCATCAATGGCTATCGGGATACGACAATAACCGGAGTAGAAGTCAGACGAAACCGAGACACAGAATTAGGTACTATCCGATTAACGCAATAGATCCAATAAGTAAAACCAGGATAGACCCGCGACATGTTCGCGGGTCTTTTTTTGTGCCGCATAAAAGGATGTCGAAATGGCTTTTACATTTATTTTTTGCAGGGGGTATAAACCGAATACCAAATGGCATCTTATACCCAAAGGCGCTTTTATTGTTTGAATTTTAAAAATGTCAATCATGAAAAAAATGTTTTGGGTATTTCTGCTATTGGTCATTTCTGGCACCCTGGCTGCCCAGGGTGGTCCTGGAAGACCAGGGCGTCCATATAACTCCGCTAACAGGGGTTATGTTGATGCCAATAAAAATAATGTGTGTGACCGCTATGAAAATGGTAACGTTCCCGGTTCCCGTATGATGGGACGGAGAAACGGTGGCGGTGGAGCCTGCCTTTACCGTACAGGCAATGCCAACGCCAACAGACCCGGACCGGGATTAGGCCGTCGTAGGTTCTGAGTTATTTCTTCAATAGTAAATCATATTTACCATGAAAACAAAACACGGAGTTTTGGTGCTGCTTTCATTCCCCTTGCTGATGTCTGCCATGTGCAACAAGGAAAAGGTAAGTCAAAATACCAATACGCAAACTGGCAATGGATCGGGATATGGATTGAATCAGGCATTTAATTTACCTGCTGAACCGCTTAGTGGGCCAGAAAGCGAATCGTTATTATACATGCGCGAAGAAGAAAAACTGGCGCGGGATGTGTACAAAACCTTTTACGCTAAATGGGGATCGGTCGTTTTCTCCAACATACAATCCAGCGAGCAAAGGCATATGGACGCGGTAAAAATGTTGATCACCAAATATGGGCTGACCGATCCGGTTGTATCGGATGCGGTGGGTGTCTTTACCAACACGCATTTGCAACAATTGTATGATCAGTTGGTAGCCAAGGGGTCGGTTTCAATGGCGGAGGCCTTTCAAGTGGGCGCAACTATTGAAGACCTGGATCTTTTTGATCTGGCCACCGCCTTACAAGCGATCGACAATCAGGATATCAGGCTGGTGTACGATAACCTGTCCCGGGGAAGCCGCAACCACCTCCGTGCTTTTTATTCAAATATCCTGGCACTGTCGGGTACCTATACGCCGCAGTTCATTGACCAGGTATTGTTTGATTCCATCATTAATAGCGGAGTCGAAACGGGCAGAGGCTGACCAAATGGGGTATCTGGATTGCTTTACGTAATGACCCGGAAAACGCTTACCTTTGCCCGTCCTAAAACGGGGATGTAAGCTTCATGAAGAACATACGTAACTTTTGTATCATTGCGCATATTGATCACGGCAAATCGACCTTGGCAGACAGGCTGTTACAAGTCACCAATACGATCAGTGAGAGAGACATGATGGACCAGGTCCTGGATGACATGGACCTGGAACGGGAAAAGGGGATCACGATCAAAAGCCATGCGATCCAGATCAACTATAAGCACAAGGACGGACAGGAGTATATCCTGAACCTGATCGACACCCCCGGGCACGTGGATTTCAGCTACGAGGTCAGCCGGGCCCTGGCCGCGTGCGAGGGCGCCCTGTTGTTGGTGGACGCGACCCAGGGTATTCAGGCCCAGACCATCTCTAACCTATATCTGGCCATCGAGAATAACCTGGAGATCATTCCTGTCATCAACAAGATCGATATGGATGGTGCCATGATCGATGAGGTAAAAGACCAGATCATTGAACTTATTGGCTGTAAACCGGAGGATATCCTTTTGGCGAGTGGACGCACAGGGATCGGGGTAGACGCGATATTGGATGCGATCGTGGAAAAGATACCTTCCCCAAAGGGAAACCCGGATGCGCCTTTGCAGGCCCTGATCTTTGACAGTGTATTCAATTCCTTTCGGGGAATTATTGTTTATTACCGTATCCTGAATGGGTCGATCCAGAAAGGAGATAAGGTAAAATTTGTATCTACCGGTCAAGAATATGAGGCCGATGAAATTGGTATCCTCAAATTGAAAATGACCGAGAAAAAGGCCGTTTCCTGCGGCGACGTAGGGTATATCATCACCGGTATCAAAGTGGCCAAAGAAGTAAAAGTGGGGGATACCATTACACTGGCAAATAACCCACACCCGGAAATGATTAAGGGATTCGAGGAAGTAAAACCCATGGTCTTTGCCGGTATCTTCCCGGTGAATACCGATGAGTTTGAAGAGTTACGTGAATGCATGGACAAACTCCAACTCAATGACGCCTCCCTCACCTATGAATTAGAAACTTCGCAGGCCCTGGGTTTTGGATTCCGTTGCGGATTCCTGGGTATGCTCCATATGGAGATCATTCAGGAACGATTGGAAAGGGAATTTGATCAAACCGTGATCACTACCGTTCCCAACGTTAGTTTTATCGCTTACCTGACCAATGGCGATAAAGTGATCGTCAATAACCCGACCGAATTCCCTGATCCGGTGAAAACCGAAAGGATCGAGGAACCCTTTATCAAAGCCCAAATCATCACCAAACCCGATTATATAGGGAATATCATGACCCTTTGTTTGGGGAAACGTGGTATTCTGATCAACCAAAGTTACCTGACCACCACCCGGGTGGAATTGATATTTGAAATGCCCCTGACCGAGATCGTGTTTGATTTTTACGATAAACTCAAATCGCAAACACGGGGTTATGCCTCCTTTGACTACCATCCGATTGGTTACCGTGACAGTGATATCGTGAAAATGGATATTCTGCTGAATGGAGATAAAGTGGATGCCCTGAGTGCCCTGATCCATCGCAGCCGTGCACAGGAATTTGGGCGCAAACTTTGCGAAAAGCTGAAGGAATTATTACCCCGACAACAATTCCAGATCGCTATCCAGGCGGCCATTGGCGCCAAGATCGTGGCCCGGGAGAGTATCGCGGCCCTGCGTAAGGATGTAACCGCCAAGTGTTATGGTGGTGACATCAGCCGGAAACGGAAACTCCTCGAAAAACAAAAGGAAGGAAAGAAACGCATGCGCCAGATCGGCAACGTAGAAGTTCCTCAGGAAGCCTTCCTGGCGGTACTGAAACTGGATGATTAGGGGTTTGATAAATGCATGTTTTCCAAAACCACGATATGGGCGGCCCTCTTGCTGGTCGTTTATCTCCTGAATGGCATCTTCCTTATTCCACAATCATCACTCACTTACGATGAAATGGATCATTGGAGCTATGGGAAAAGGATCTTAAAGATCCAGCCCCAGCGGGTCTATCCCTTCGATGATGCCAGTACCATGCCCATTAGTGGTTTAAATGCCATCCCCCGCGCCATTGAGCAACTGGCCGATCCCTCCCTTCAAAAATCCGATGCAGGTTTCAGTGACATCCTGCATGGCCGGTATGTGACATTACTTCTCTGTCTGCTTACCGGTATCCTCATCTGGCAATGGAGCCGTGAATTGTTTGGAGAATGGGCCGGGCTGGCTTCGCTCTTTTTATATGTATTCTGCCCCAATCTGAACGCGCATGGCACCCTGCTGACCACCGATGCCTATGCTGCTTTGTTTTCGCTGGCCACTTTTTATTCCCTGTGGCGCTTTATACAGGTTTCGAATTGGAAGCGCTTCTTTCTCTTTGCCATCTGCCTGTCGATATCACAGGTGGTCAAACCCTCACTCCTGCATCTTTTGCTTCTGTCAGGAGTAGTTTGCTTTGTCGTCATTCTGTATCGTGGACAGTGGAAGAAAAATTGGAAGAAACAACTCCTTCGGGTAGGTATAATCAGCCTGTTGATTTTGGTAATAATTAACCTGGCCTTCTTTTTTCAGGGTACCGGTCAGCCTCTGGATGGGTACGCCTTCCAAAGCCAAACCTTTAAAAATTTGCAAGCAGGTATTGGGTCATCAATAGGGCTTCCCTTTCCGGTTCCCTTTATCGAAGGGATCGATCTGACCATGTTCATGAACCAGTTAGGCGCGGGACATCCGGAAGTATCAGGGCCCAATTATTTACTAGGTGTAACGCGAACCGGAAATGGATTCTGGTACTACTATTTTATCAGTTTTATATTTAAAACCCCATTGTCTGTCCTTCTCCT
>JANRLV010000050.1:0-3208 GCA_033762195.1 Chitinophagaceae bacterium
TTTCTGTTTCCCAGGAAGAAAAAAAGAAAACTCCGCCTGAGCAGGTCTTTATTTCCCAGAAATTGATCAATGCCAAGACAGTTGAAACTATCCGTAAGGGTTGGCTCGATTTCAGCGTTTCGCACAATTTTGGCGATGTGGCCGGGGATGCGGGTGGGATCAAAAACTTTTTTGGGCTGGATAATGCCGCTGATATCCGGATTGCCTTTCAATATGGTCTTACAAAGAATACTAACCTGATTTTTTCCAGAAGCAAGGGGGCCGGGGCGGTAAATCAATTGTATGAAATTGGATTAAAACAGGTATTGATGACCCAGGGCGGGGAAAAGAATCATCCCTTTGCGCTTAGCTTTTTCGGGAATATCACGGTTTCAGCCAAAGATGTGAGCGGAGGCGGGAACGTAGAGAGTGATTATGATAAATTTTCGGACCGGCTCAGCCAATTGGCGCAATTGATGATTGCCAGAAAAATTGGCGGGGTGTCGCTGCAATTGAGTCCTACCTATCTCCACACCAATTATACCCTGGCCGGGGAGCAAAACGATCTCTTTGCCCTGGGTTTTGCCGGACGGGTACCTCTGGGCAAAAAGCTGTTCTTCATAGCAGATTATTTTCATTCCTTTCAAAGTGAGGCCACAAAGACAGCGGTAAAGGCTGCGCAAAGTCTTGATCTGTACAATGCGCTGGGAGTAGGATTTGAGATCGTAACACCGGGCCATGTTTTCTACCTGAACTTTACCAATGCCACCAATATCCTCGAAAACCGCTTTCTGCCCCGCACCTACACAAGCTGGGGAAACGGAGAGTGGCGATGGGGGTTTACGGTGGCGAGGAGTTTTATTGTACGCCGGAATTAGTTGACGGTTCGATGTTAGATGTTGGATGTTAGATGTTGGATGTTGGTTGACGGATGACAGTTGACGGTTGACGGTTGGATTCTAGTTGACGGATGACAGTTGACCGTTGATCGTAAACAGCCACTAACATCCAACATCTAACATCCAACATCCAACCGTCATCTGTCAACTAGTTCCGCCGGCCAATCCAAACTCTCCCTCCTGTCTCCCAATAATACTTCCAACTGGCCAAATGGGTTGACGGCGATGATGGTGGCTTCGAAGAGGCGGTTGTCCTTCCTGATCTTGACGGTTTGCCCTTTTTTATAAAGGTGTTTGTTGTAGTCGGTCAGAATGATATCCGGACCGCTATTCTGGGCCTGGTGGAAACGAATTGTGATTTTTTCGCATAAGTCTTTGGCCAGGCTGAGCGGATCATATTCTTTACCGGTAATTTGTTTCAGGGAAACAGGGTTTGGTAATTCTGTTGGAAAAATGGTTTGATTGATATTGATACCTATGCCGGCAACAGCCCATAGCCAGCCCTGATTGGGTCGGATTTGGTTCTCGATCAGGATGCCTCCTGCCTTTCTGTCACGCCAATACAGGTCATTTGGCCATTTGAGGCTGCAGTCTCCATTGGTAAAATTTTCAAAAAAATCGAGGGTACCCAGGGCGGTGGTGGCGCTGAGGAGGAATTGACTGGCGGGGTTTGGGCTGGTTGCAGGCTGACCGGATATCCTTGTGAGGGACGGGTTAATGAGGAGGGAAATGGTAATATTTTGGCCACCGATTGTATGCCAGGTATTGCCTCTCTGTCCGCGTCCGGCTACCTGTTCATGGGCAAAAATGGCTTGTCCAGCCTGTGCCACTCCTTCATTTATAAGGGCCATGGCATACTTGTTGGTGCTATCTACTGTTTTTAGCTCGGTAAAGGGCCAACCGAATGTGGGATGTAGGTTTTGGAGTGGCAATTAATTATTATTTTTGGTAAAATTATCTCTTATTGGAACAACTGGATATTCTGAAGACCCGCAAGAAAAGTGTCGCCAGGCTTACGAAGAACTCAAAGATCATCAAAACCATCATCAATGCGATCCATGAGAAGAAGGGTGAGGAGGTTGTGACGCTTGACCTCCGGAAGGTACCTGAAGCAGTCGCGGATTTCTTCATCGTATGCGAAGCGGGGAACCAACCCCAGGTGCGGGCAATTTCCGAACATATTGAAAAAGAAGTAAAAGAAAATTGCGGCGAGGCCGTTTATCACCACGAAGGCTATCAAAACCTGCAATGGGTTTTGATCGATTATGTGAATGTGGTGGTACATGTGATGCTGAGCGAAACAAGAAAATTTTATAAGTTGGAAGAGATGTGGGGGGAATAGTTGACGGCTTGCAGTTGACCGTTGACGGTGACAGTCAACCGTCAACTGCCAACGGTCAACATCTTACCCGCCACATTGTTATCAAACAGAACTATGTCAAACGAACACAATAAAGAAGAAAGAAAACTTCCCCGATTTCAGCCGAACCGAAATAGCGATGGGAACAACGGTGCGCCGAAGGGACCTCGCTTCAGCATATATTGGGTATATGGAATAATCATTGCCTTGCTGATCGGTTATTCCCTTTTTAATCCTTTTACACCGCGTCCGAAGGAGAAAACGGTAGCGGATTTGCAGGCGATGCTTGTAAAAGGGCAGGTTCGCGAATACCTGGAGGTTACGAATAAGCGGGTAGTCCGTATTTATTTGAAGGATAGTGCATTAAAGGATTTTCCGGCCAAGGAAATTCCGACCACGATGGATGGAAAGCCGGATAAGGAAGGCCCTCAGTTTTACCTGAATTCTTACGAAGAGTTCCGGAAGGAAATGTCGGACTTTGTCAAGAGTTATAATCAGGGAAAGCCCACAGAGCAACAAATTGCGGATCCTTATATAGCCCGTCGGGAAGGGGAGTTATTTGGGGGTATTGTGGGTACTATATTACCTATTTTGTTGTTTATCGGACTTTGGATTTTCCTGATGCGGAAGATGAGTGGTGGTGCCGGCGGCGGGGGTGGTCCTGGTGGAATTTTTAATATTGGTAAGTCAAAAGCAACCTTATTTGATAAAGGAACCCGGGTGACAATCACTTTTGCCGATGTGGCTGGTTTGGATGAAGCCAAGGTGGAGGTGATGGAGATCGTTGACTTCTTAAAGAATCCAAAGAAATACACGGCTTTGGGTGGTAAGATACCGAAGGGTGCATTGCTGATCGGTCCTCCCGGTACCGGTAAGACTTTGTTAGCCAAAGCCATGGCAGGAGAGGCGCAGGTTCCTTTCTTCAGTCTGAGTGGTTCTGATTTCGTGGAAATGTTTGTAGGGGTGGGTG
>JANRLV010000051.1:0-29066 GCA_033762195.1 Chitinophagaceae bacterium
CCTCTGGTCTCGCACGGATATCTTGTCGCCTCTGGCGACTCGAATAACAAACTGACCATTTCCTATAGCCGTTTTTTATGTCGCCAGAGGCGACGGGAGAATCGTGCGAGACCAGAGGTCTCGCACAGCAAACCTCCGCCAACTGTAATCCGTCATCCGTCATCCGTCATCCAACATCCAACAACCACCCTCACTCCTCCCCCTTATTCATCATTGCCGACAACACAGTATACGCACCTTTCGTAACCACCACCACGCCGGTCAGGTTTTCTTTGGCAGATGATACGGCCACTTTATCCGCTTGTTTCACGCCGGAAACAACCGGCAATAGCTCATAGGTGTTTTTTCCTGTTACTTTTATTAAATACTCACTATTGGCATAACGAACCAGGGCTTCTTCGGGAACTGCGCGTGTTTTTACATTGTCCACCTGGATACGTGCATTCAGGAACATACCCGGTAATAGTTGTTTGGGCTGTGTTTCAAAATGACAGTGAACCAGGGCACCTCTGTTTTCATCCACATTCTTTGTTACCAAAAGAACCTCACACTCATATTCTTTTTGCGGATCTTCCACAAAACTCACTTTTACCCGCTGGCGGGGTTGAATAAATGGCAGGTCCTTTTCAAAAACGGTTAAAGCGGCATGCATGTCATCCGGATTGATCAGTTCAAATAACACATCTGCAGGATTTACATATTTCCCAATATTCACATTGACCTTCGACACAAATCCATTGATAGGTGAATAGATGGGTACACTCCGTGAAATGGTGTTCTCATTTAATTTATCCGGATCGATATTTACCAGCCGTAGCTTTTCACTCAGGGCTTTAATGGTCACTTTCTGGGCGGTGAAATCGGCCTGTGCCTGTTGGAATTGCTTTGCTGTATTCACCTCATCTGCATTCAACGCTCGCTGGCGTTCAAAATCCAGTTCCAGATAAGTTAATTTGGCTTTGGCGACCAGGTAATCTTGTTGCAATTGAACCAGAGAGGGGTCTTCGATCCGGGCAATGACCTGACCCCGGTTGACATGCATACCCGGTAAAAGGTCGGTGGTGCGGAGATAACCACCCAAGGGAAAACTTACGGAAATCATATTCTGTGGGGGCACATCGACCACTCCATTCACAAGAATTTCCGTATGCAGGGTTTCCATCCGAATACTATCGGTCTGCAGGCCCGCACTTTTTACCTGGGCATCGGTGAGGGTGGTCTTCTGTTCCGCAGTCTCCTGAACAGGTTGTTCGGTTTCCGTTTTAGTGCCACAGGAAAACAGAAAGACCAGTATAGATAATTTTAGCGATTTCATACTTTTCATTTTAGGATCATTTTCCGGATAGATAATTTAATTCAGCGGCCGCGTGATTATTTAATCGAAGGGCCTGCAGGTAGGTCAATTGGATCTCCATGGCATTGCGCATTAGTTGGCTCCATTCGAGGTAACTGATCTCTCCCTTTTCGAAAGCCAGTTTTGCATTTTTAATGATCAGGTCCGATTGCTTTAACCCGGTGGTCTCAAAGTAGTCAATGAATTTTCCTTGCTTCAGGTACTCCATTGTCCAGTGTTGCCATTCAGATCGCAAGTACTCTTGTGCATTTTCCCGATTAAGGATGGCTACTTTTTCCTGCTCCCTGGCCGCCTTGATACGCGAACGGGTTGCCTTGTTAAAAAGAGGTACGGCAATATTTAGTCCCACCGTATGGAACCTTTCTCCCCCACCATAATAGGTTTGATTAATTCCATCCGGGCTTTGAAATCCGATGATCGATTGATTTGAATAGCCCAGACCCCACTCTGGTAATAAACGGGATCGCTCAACCGCCACCCGGGATCCGGCCAGTAACTCTTCTTGTTTTCCCAATCGGCCGAGCGGATGTTGGTCTGCTGGTATGGAATCAGTAAGTACGGGTGCTTTCAACCGGAGGAGGCCCTGAATCGGCTTTACAGGATCTTTGACATGCAGTAACCTGGCCAACTGAACCATTAGTTTTGCCTGATCTGATTCGATCTCCTGCCTTTGTAACTGAAAGTACTGCATCTGCGCCTCGGCACTAGTCTTTTCGAGGATATTCGACTCCCCGGTTTTATAGCGTAGTTCGGCCGCGCGCAATATCCGGCTATAGATTGAATCGATCCGGTTGAGCAATGTGGCCCTTTCTTCCAACAAGGCCAGGTCATAGTACAATAGGGTGATTTCGCGGTGCAGGCTGCTTTTTTGCAATTCGGTTGCTACCTGCTTCAGGCCTTCTTCGGATCGGTAAAGATCTCGTTGGCGCTGATAAACCGCCGGAATAGAAAAAGACTGATTGATGGTAAACCGGGTATCATTGTTAAAGCTGTTTATATTACCATATTCCATACCGATCATCGTTTTGGCCGGATCGAAAACACCTCCCTGCATGGCTTTCCAATAGTCTTGTTCTTTCTCCATGGCTTTGATCCGCAGATTTTGTTTATCGGCCAATGAATGCATTTGCTCCAGGCTCATTCGCTCCGGCGTGGGTGTCTGAGCTGTTGCCGGGAAGATGAATAAAGCAAGCACAATGGTCATTTCAATGTGTTTGGCCTTGCTTCTGAATTGAAGTTTCTCCACCCACCGGTATAAAACAGGCAATACAACCAGGGTAAGGAATGTGGCCGAGATCAACCCACCGATCACTACCGTTGCCAGGGGTCGTTGCACCTCGGCGCCTACTCCATGGCTCAGTGCCATGGGCAAAAATCCCAGGGAAGCCACAGCGGCTGTCATGATCACCGGTCTTAACCGGATCTTTGTTCCTTCCATAATGATCATATTTAAGTCATGTAATCCATGTTTCTTAAGCCGGTTGAATTCGGCAATCAATACAATACCATTTAAAACAGCAACACCAAATAGCGCGATGAACCCGACCCCGGCTGAAATACTAAAGGGCATGCCTCTGATCCATAGTCCAATCACACCACCGATCGCTGAAAGGGGTATGGCCGAAAAGATCAATACACCATAACGCAGGGACCCAAAAGCAAAATAGAGCATAACGAGAATCAATAACAAGGCTGCAGGGACTGCAATAGCCAGCCGGTTGGAAGCTTCTACCAGATTTTCAAACTGTCCTCCATACTTGACGGTGTAACCCGGGTCCATCTTCAATTGGGCCCCAACCTTTTCCTCCAATTCTTTTACAGCGGATTTCACATCCCTTCCCCGTACATTGAACCCCACAATGATTCTTCTCCGGGTATTCTCCCGTTGTACCTGGTTGGGTCCTTCCTTGATCTCCACACTGGCCACCTGATAAAGTGGTATTTGAATCCCGATTGGAGAGGCAATGAGAAGTTGTTCCACATCATGAAGATCTTGCCGGGAGTTTTCGTCTAAACGTACCACCAGATCAAACCTCTTTTCCTGTTCGAAAACCAATCCGGCACTTTCACCCGCAAAAGCGGTGCGTACCGCCCGGTTCACATCGGCTACATTCAACTGGTAATGCGCCAGGGCTTCACGCCGATAATTGATCACTACCTGGGGAAGGCCGGTTACGGTTTCAATATAGATATCCTTTGCCCCATTTACTTTATGTACGAGTGCCCCCAATTCCTGCGCATAAGCGGCCAGGCTGTCCAGGTCATCGCCAAAGATCTTACATACTACATCCTGTCTGGCCCCTGAGATCAGTTCATTAAAACGCATTTGTACAGGAAACTGAAAACCCGAGGTCATGCCAGGTATGACCTGCAAAGCCTCACTCATTTTATTGGCCAACTCATCCGAACTGGAAGCGGTGGTCCATTCTTCTTTTGGTTTTAAGGAGATGATAATATCGGTCATCTCCACCGGCATGGGATCGGTAGGTATTTCACTGGCCCCAATGCGGGTAACGATCTTCTCTACTTCCGGAAATTGTTGTAAGATAGCCGCAGCCCGCGTTGAATTCCGGATCGTTTCACTCAGGGAACTACCCGTAAGTAGACGGGCATCCACCGCAAAATCACCTTCCTCCAGTTCCGGGATAAACTCACCACCCAACCGCGACATGATAAATAAACTCAAACCGAACACCAAAACGACTGTCAGGACTAATGACTTTGGAAAACGCAGGGCAAGATTCAACACCGGCCGATACAATCCATGAATCCACTTCATCAGTTTATCTGACCAGTTTTCTTTGTGGCTTATTTTTTTGGAAAGAAATACCGAACTGATCATGGGCACATAGGTCAATGACAAAAGAAATGCACCGATCAAGGCGAAGGAAACGGTCAGGGCCATGGGTTTGAACATTTTTCCTTCAATTCCTACCAAGGAAAGGATCGGCAGATAAACGATGAGGATCACGATCTGCCCAAATACAGCGGAATTCATCATCTTTCCGGCAGAGGCTTGTACCTCATTGTCCATTTCACCCTGGGTTATATGGATCACTTTATTGAGGTGCTTGCTATGAGACAACCGATGTATGACGGCTTCTACGATGATCACCGCCCCATCCACGATCAGTCCAAAGTCCAGCGCACCCAGGCTCATCAGGTTTCCCGATACGCCAAACAGGTTCATCATGATCACGGCAAATAACATCGAGAGCGGGATCACAGAGGCCACGATCAGGCCGGCACGAAGATTTCCCAAAAAGAGAACCAGGATGAATATCACGATCAATGCCCCTTCCAATAAATTCTTTTCCACCGTACTCATGGCCTTTGACACCATTTTTGTCCGGTCATAGAAAGGTTCAAGGATAACTCCTTCGGGTAATGTTTTTTGAATGGACGCTATTCGCTTCTTTACATCTTTGATCACGGCGGAAGCGTTGGCGCCTTTTAGCATCAATACCACGCCTCCAGCCACTTCACCTTTATCCTGGTAGGTCATGGCCCCATACCTGACCGCATGACCAATGCGCACTTCTGCCACATCACGCAGAAAGACAGGAAGTCCGCTGGTATGATGACGTACGACGATCTTCTTCAGATCTTCCGGATCCTTTACCAGGCCCTCTGTCCGAATGAACAATGAACCCTGTCCCTTTTCAATATAGGCACCGCCTGAATTCTCATTATTTTTTTCCAGCGCGGTAAAAAGATCATCGAGTGTAACACCCATGCTTTTAAGTTTCGCAGGGATGATGGCCACCTCATATTGTTTCAGGTAACCACCAAAACTACTCACATCAGCCACACCGGGTGTGCCAAGCAATTGTTTGCGTACGATCCAATCCTGAATGGTACGTAATTCGGTGAGGTCGTATTTGCTTTCAAAACCTGGTGCCGGGCGAAGAATATATTGATATACTTCTCCAAGCCCGGTGGTCACAGGCGCCAGTTCCGGGCGACCGGCAGAAGCGGGTATTTGATCACGCACCTGGTTGATGCGTTCCGATACTTGCTGGCGGGCCCAATAGAGATCGGTCTTATCATTAAAAACGATGGTCACAACAGACAGACCAAAACGGGAGATCGATCGGATCTCATCAATACCGGGAATGTTGGCATTGACCTGTTCGATAGGAAAGGTGACCAGCCTCTCCACTTCAGGAGCGGCCAGACTGGGCGATACAGTGATCACCTGCACCTGGTTACTCGTTATATCCGGAAGCGCATCAATAGGAAGCCGCAACACATTGAGCGTACCCCATATGATCAGACCAATGGTACATAAACCAATGATCAGCTTATTCCGGACAGAAAATTGAATGAGCTTGTTGAGCATGATTTTTCTTGTACGGTAAATAAAATGGTGTATAGCCTTTCAATAAGAAAGCTAAAGTAAGAAAGACGAGAATCAGGCTAAACGGGGAGGTTGAAAAATGTCAGCCAGGTGAAGATGGGTATAATCGATGTTTCTTTTCGGCGTAAAATGCAGCAGGAATTCATTGGGAGATTGTCGTTCGAAACGAATGGCCTGTGGGGGAATATCTGTCGCCGAGGCGCTTACGATCCCACAGTCAGCATCCCGGAAGGGTAATTGCTGATCGCGTTGAAAATCATCATCGATCACAATTTTTTCGTAGTGCATCCGCAAGAATGCCAGAAAGCCTAATCCTGGATCTTCGAGCCGATGTTCACGGAAATGTTCAAACAACACCGGTATTTTTATGAATTGGTGTAATTCAGTATGCGAGAGCGTGAATACAATGAGTAATATGGCGGCGGTGCCTTTTCGCATGGCCAAATGTACTCAATTCTTCGCATATACTATAGTCTGGTCAATTGGTTTGAGATCATTGAACGGTAAAGCGCATTCCTAAGAACCCTCTCCGACCCTGGTTAGGTGCAAACACATAGGTAGGGTCAAAACTAAGGGCATAGGGATTGTCTGGTGTTGCCAGGACCTTTCCTTCCGCATCATAACTCACCTGCTTATCAAAGGGATCGTTGGCCCTGGCGATCAGAAAGGGAGCTGCTTTGTCCGGTGTCCAGTCAAACAGGTTTTTTATTCCTCCATATACCTCTATTTTTTTACCCGCCTTCCAGGTCAATTGTAAATTTTGAAGTCCCCATACAGGCGACATAGAGGGTCTGGGATCCAGCGAGGAAAGCAGTGGCAAACGCATGGGCCCGTAGAGGTTCCCTGTATAATCCACAATCCATCGGGCATTGGGAAATGTATAGGAGGCAGACCAGGTACTACTCCATTTTTCAGTCAGCACCAGCAGTTGTTTGGTTAGCTTCCCATTGATTTGCTCAAAACGCGCCACATCTTGCAGGGTAAGACCGGTCTGCAGCCGAAAACGATTGGCCCAGTTCCATTCCAGGTTAACGGTCATTCCCACTGATCTGGAGTGGCCATTCATATTCTGATAAATGATCTTATTGGGATCGGTATCATAGTCAGGCAGGATCTGGTTGTTGAAATAAGAATACCAGGAAGAGATGTCTGTAGAGAGGTGATGCAGACCCCATTTCCAACGAGAGGTCAGGTTACCATTGACGTTCATACTTCTTTCAGGCTTTAAGGCCTCGCGTATCTCCACTACCCTTGCCCCGGTTAAAGCGGCATGTTCTTCGGTAAACAGGTTGACCACGCGGAAGCCCGTTCCAGCGTTCAAACGAAAAACGGTTCTTTCACTAAGTCCCCATTTAAAAGCAACTCTTGGGGTAAACACCATACCATGTATGGGGTGATGATCAAACCGAATACCGGTGAGCAGGGTTTTTCGGTTTTGAAGATCCCATTCATCCTGAAGGAATAAACCCGGTAATAAATAACTATCCGGTCGATTGTTTCCAGTCAGGGTATCCCTTGTTGCCGTAGAATTATCATCATACCGGTTATACCGCAGGGCCAGTCCCAATAAGGTCTGGTGCCGCGGGGCTAATTTCAGGTACCCCAGCAATTGTCCAAAACCGATATGTTGACGAGCGAAATAAGGAGTAGTTCCATAAAATGAATTTTGCCGGTGACCTGTACCCGAAAAAGAGAAGTTCCAATTTCCGGGTATGGGTAGTTGATATTTACCAATCAATTCCCATCGATTGGTGTAAATGCTTTCTCCATAAATACTATCACTTCCCCGAAAAGCAGGCGTCCAGTTCATCTGCCCACCCCAACGATCCTCATAAAAATACCGGCCGGCCAGATGGGCCTCCCGGTTCAGTTTCCGGGCAAAAGATAATTTGCTGAAGATCGATACACGGTGCTGCAGGGTTAAATCTGTAAACCCATCCTCATTGTTATCCACCGGTTGTTGGTACCGGTAGTAATTTATGCCCAGCAATTGACTTGCCTTTTTTCCGATTCGGAACCTGGAACCGATATCCCATTGTTGTTCGTTCCAGGTACTGCCCATACCATCGATCGCCCAACGGGGCGCTTTATCAGGTTGCCGCGTTATAATGTTGATCAAACCTCCAATGGCTTCTGATCCATACAATCCGGAAGCAGGGCCTTTAACAATTTCGACCCGGTCAATCAACTGTACCGGTATCCCAAATAATCCATATACCGAAGCCAGGCTGCTTACAATTGGCATACCATCAATGGTCACCATGGTATACGGACCTTCCAAACCATTAATGTGGATATCGCCCGTATTACACACATTGCAATTTAATTGTGGCCTTACGCCATTGACCTGTTGTAAAGCCTCAAATATGCTCGGAACGGGATTACGCTTGAAGAATTGCGGGGTGAAAATCTCTACAGCCACGGGGCTCTCTGAACGTCGCACCGATCTTAATGTCCCGGTGATCACCACCTCCTCTCCTACTTTTACCTCGCGTGTTAATTTGATTACCCCGGTAACTCCAACCATCAAAACCGTATCTAAGGGCTCATATCCCATGGCGGATACGTGTAAACTAATTTTCCCTTTGGTGGGAGTAACCAGGCGGAAATAGCCTGTGCTATCGCTGATGGCTTTTCTTTTTTGAAATTGAATCGTGGCCGCCATCAATGGCTCACCTTCCTGATTGATGATCCTCCCCTCCGCCACGGTTTCCTGCGCCTGCACAAACATAGTCATGCCCAGGAAGTATCCCATCGTCAAAATTCGTTTCACTTGAAATATATTTTAGGCGTGTCTAAAATTTTATTTAGACGAATATACGGATTTTTATAACAGATGTGCTACCCTTTTGGAAATATCTGCTTCTCCAGGGGATTTTTAAACCGCAGAGACGCAGAGACACAGCGGAGGATTATTATTAATTATTGATTATTAGAAGATTGCGATATCATTGCCGAAAGCAAAAATTACGAATCAATAACGGGTAATAAACCTTCTCTGTGTCTCTGCGCCTCTGCGGTAAAATTCAATTCTGCCCTCCGATTTTCCATCTGAACCCGGCATATAACATCCTGCCGGTTACCGGTCCCCAAACCAGGGAGGCATCAAACAAGGGCCCAAAGGGTTCCTGGGGGGCAATGATCAGGTCATTTTGAATAAATCCACCGAGATTCTCCCCGCCGAGGTAAAACTCAAGGGGGTTATTCTTACCAAGGCTTTTGCTAACCTGCATATTGAGGAGGGTATATCCAGGTGACCGTTCCGGAAATTGAAACCCGACAGGATTATCTCCGGTGGAGGGTATCCGTTTGGGACTATAATAGCTCAATGTGGCATCCCATTTCCAACCCGCCAGGGAATAGGCCAGGTTGATAAAAGCGCGATGGGGTGATACAAAAGGTTTCTGCTTTAAACTCCCCTGGTAGGTGACCTGTACATCATAATAACGATAGGCGATCCGGGCATCCAGACGGGGCAAAACTTCATATTGGATCTCGGTTTGGAAACTGTTGGCAAATGATTTTCCATCCAGATTGTAAATATCCAGCTTTCTGGCTGACCCTTCCATATCAATGACGACCTGATTCTGAAAGTAGGTATGAAACAAATCAAAGGCAACATTTCCATCACGACCTGCCAGGCGAAACCGTTGGTCAAGGGATACTCCAAGATTCCAGGCAATTTCCGGGTCGAGGCCATACGCTTTTCCGGGTGATGTATTAAGGAAGGATAGATTGCGGGCGCTGATAAATACCACCCGGTTCTCGGCCAGGATATTCGCTGTACGCTGACCTCGCCCTGCACTCAGGCGGATCACCGTTTTAGATCGGGGTTGAAAGCGCAGATGTACCCTTGGAGTAACATAGAATCCATACAGATTATTCTGGTCACCTCGCAAACCTATGACCCACTCCCACTGCTTACCAGAAGAACCGGTGTACTCAAAGAAGGCACCGGAAGTTCTTTCCACACGATCAAAGGATTGGTTGATGAATTTCTCCTGTATATCATCGGTCGTATAACTCAATCCTGTTTTGAACTTATGATTGGTATTGGAGAATATCGATTGATAGATCAGGTTGGCATAAATGTTTCCTTGTCTGGCCGAATATTCTCTCCAACTAAAATGATCTTCCTGATCATGTACAAAGTGGGAAACCTGAAGGCCCAGGCTACTGTATTTCTTTTTGGGAAATACATAACCCCATTTCCCAAACAATTCATATCGGCGCGACTCCATTCCCATTCCATACACACTCATGGAATAGCGGTGTTGAGCGGGGTCATATTGGGTTTGTCCAGCGGTTTTGTCTTCCCATAACAATCTGGCGCCGGCCTGAACCATCATTCCTTTCCCGTTATCATAACGCCAGCGGTTTACCAGTGTACTTAAGGTACCTGTTGGGATATCCCGAAAACCATCTTCGTTAAAGTCCACCTCTGGATCATTCATAAAAGCATGGTGTACGAGAAGAGCTGTGGACCATTTTTTACTAAGCTGTTTGGAAAGGTTCAGGTTGAGATCTGTTTTGCCCATTTGGTTCACATACCCATTGAGGAACAATTTTTCCATCTTCTCCGGCTTCTTTAATTCGATGTTTACCTGTCCGGCCAACCCTTCCGGCCCATTCAGTACCGAACCGGGTCCTTTTGTCAATTGTATGGATTCGATCCAGGTACCGGGTATGGAGTTCAGCCCGCCGGCGATCGCGAGCCCGCGAGGACCGGGCATATTTTCCACGGTCATATAGGTATATTGTCCCGCCAGTCCCATTAACTGGATCTGTTTCGTTCCTGTAACCCCATCATTAAAGGATACATCTACAGACGCGTTTGTCTCAAAACTTTCGGAGAGATTACAACAAGCGGCCTTGGTCAATTCCTTATCGGTCATGATCTGTGTCCGAATGATGGATTGGGGTGAGACATAAGCGGGTCTCCGGGAAGAGATGATTCGCACTTCCTGTAATTCATGGGCAGCGTTGAGGATGATACTTAAGTGTTGCCCTGGTTGAATATCAATACGGCTTGCCTGAAATCCAGAATAACTGACGAGCAAGAATCCATTCTCCGGAACATGGGGAATCTTAAAATACCCATTGTCATTGGTCGATAACCCATCGGTGGTTCCACCAAGTAAGATGGAAGCTCCGGCGAGGGGTTTGTATTGTTGCTGTGCATCAATTTCCAATACAACGCCATAAACGGCATCTTCTTCCATGGTCAGGTGAGTACCTGCCCGGTACAAACAACAATCCGGCAGGGCATTGTACACTTCGTCACGTGCCGTACGTAATGGTGTATCATGTCCGGCTGTGGCAATGCGGTCATGGATCTTCTCTACCGTGGTGATCTTGGGTTGATAGGTAACAGTCAGTGCTTTACTGACCTGGTCCCACTGGGCTTTTGTAACCCCTTTTCCTTTCGCGGCTTCTTCGATACGTTTTTTACACATGTCACAATTACCCATGACCAGGAAACTGACTGTGGTATCGGCTGAACGACCCTTATCCTGGGCCTGTAGGTACAGGCCCTGGACAAGAAGTACGATTAAAAAAAATATTTTCACGAGCGAGTATTTTCGCCCATGTCCGTTATTTCAACAGATCCTCCAAAAGAGCTTCTATTTGTTCGGGTTCAAGGTCCATGGCGATTAAGATGCCTTGTTTATCGATGAGGTAGGAAGTAGGAATCTGATTGATATTCCATTGCAGAGCGGTCTTTGCCTCCCATCCCCCATTGTCGTTCACCTGCAGCCAGGTGATCTTATCTTTCTTCACGGCATTTATCCAGGCCTTCTTGTTTTCATCCAATGAAACCCCATAAATCTCGAAGCCTTTGTCTTTGTATTTTTCATACAATTTGCTCAGCCCTTTATTGGATACCCGACAGGGTCCGCACCAGGACGCCCAAAAATCGAGCAGTACGACCTTCCCTTTCAGGGAAGACAATGTAATCGTATCGCCTGCTTCTGTTGGCAGGGCAATTTCCGCGGCCGGCTTCCCAAAACGGGGTTGGGCCATGGTGGTTAAACTGCCCAGGGTAAGGGCTGTTAGGAAGAATAAAGTTTTGTAACGGATCATAGGTGTTTGTTATAAATTCTTAGCTGTGTTTTTCACATTTACCATTCTTGCAGCAGTCCATAGCCACATTCTTTTCACCTTTGTGGCCTTTCTCGCCTTTGCAACCTTTGCAGTCTTTTCCATCGGCACATTTACCATCCGCACATTTACCATCGGTGCATTTTCCTTCCGCACATTTGCCAGATTCACATTTCTTGTCGGCACAGCAGGAGGCCATGTCGGCGGATTTTTCTCCCCGCTCATACTTGCAACAAGCAGGTAACTTATCGTATGATTCTTTGGTGGCTTTAGCACCCACATTATCATAACCGGCTTTTGCGATCTCTTCCTGCACTTTGGCAGCATTGGTAGATTGTGCCTTATATCGAATGGTCAGTACCTTAGATTCCTTGTTCCAGTCTGCATATTCTACACCGGCCGTTTTAGCCGCTTTTTCAATGGTGGTCTTGCACATGCCACAATTGCCGGAAACATTAAAGCTTTCTTCTTTGAGTTCCTGTGCTTGGGCAGCAAAACCAAATACAAACGTAAACAGTACGAGGGAAATAGAACGAATCGTTTTCATGATCATTAATTTTTTTAGTATTAAATAAGAATGATATTGCCGGAGAAGTCTCTTTCTTCCAGTAAAGCTGTAACCGAACATATCGGTTGCCTGTCATTCTCAGATCCTGAAAACACCATTGACAAGATAGGTATCCTGTTTATGAAGAGGTGGGGAGTGGGTTTTATACACCACCTTATCCAGGACTGAATGGGCAACCGGTTCCAAATAAACAGGTTGTTCCGGCTGGATCAGGGCAGTGAAAAGAGGTAATTGAACCGTTGAAGAAGGTTGCTGGTCATCTGCGATCTTAATGATCCTGACTTCATCATGACAACATCCGTTGGAGAAATCAGTATGCATGCCGCATTTTCCACAATACTCAGACGGAGCGTTTCCGATCTGGACAGAGTCGAACCGGCCCATACAGTAGTGGAGATTGATCACAATCCCACTGCTGAAAGCGAAATAGAGGAAAAGCAATATGGCAAAACCGGTTTTCTTCATCCCTACAAAGATAGTCAAGGGATTCAATCCTTAAAAGCCCCACCCGGGGTTATTTTGCAATCTGCGCCATTCTTTCTCAATTAGTTAACAAAATTCCAGAAGATGCCTAGCCGTACCACCATGCCGGGGTTGATATAACCCGGCGCGACCACATTATTGTTATAAAACCCAAAACCGTATTTGTTGGTGGCCGTATTCAGGTTTTCAACCCGGAGATAGACCTTCATACTCCGGATACGGAAATGCATAAAGGCGTGAATATCCGGGAGGTTATTGACACTGAGGTTATCCTGGTAAAAAAAGCGGCCCAGGACCGGTGAATAAGCGTCTGGTTTATAGGGCGTATGGTAACGGAATTCAAGTCCCGTGGAGAGATTGAGGTTGGTGAAGAAAAGTCCTTCCAGCGCGATCCGCTGGCGGGTAAACACAACCGGAAGATTGAGTTCCACATCTCCTGTCTTTTGCTGGATATAGATATCGGAATACCAGTTCCAGTGTTTTCCTAAATGAAATACCTTTTGAATGCTTACCTGTAGTACATTGAAGAGCGAGGATTCCTGCTGTGGTTGATAGTATCCATTGAAATAGGTCATATTACTGACCAGGTAATATTGTCCGGTCAACCGAAGGTTCCATTTGGGTTGGTAGATGGAAGCGCTAATCAGTGTGATATTTTCCTTTTGAAAATCACGGGCCGATTCCAGGTAGAAACTGCTGCGTGTGTCAAAAATAAAGGAAGGGCTTCGGTTGGTATTGTTAAAGCCCAACTCGAGTGAAGCGCCATTCTTGGGCAAAAACCGTTTAAGGCTTACCTGTGCCTGATAATCCCCTCCATTCAATCCGTTGATGTATAAGGTTCCGGCCAGGGCCATATCCCATTTCCGATTGCGGGTACGGTTTCGGTATTCGCCATGGGCATAAAAATTATAGAACTGGTGTTTTCCGGAAAGGAACTGACCTGTTAGATTTTCCATTGCCGCCCCCAACTTGACATATTGCTGTAAGTTATTAGCATCAGGGAACTGGATAATCGAAAAATCATTGACCAGCCGGCTCCATTTATCACCCAGTGTAAATGTATCGATCAGGTCAGTGAATCCTTGTCCATAATTGGTATTGTAATATCCGGTATCAGCCAGGCCATCGGTGAACCGGTAATTGTACAAATGGTAGGAAAGGGTATGCTCAAACCGGAGACGGGGATAAAACAAGGGAACGATGGTGGAATCCGTAACCAGGGAATCTTTTTTTCCAAGGTCATATTGCTGACGCATCATGAAATGGATATCCTTGTATTTGTTTCCGGTTGTGACTGTATTGGTAAAGAAACCGGTGATGGCTGATCCATCCCCTCCTAATTGGGTGGGGATATTGAACCGGTCCTTATAGATCGGGTCATTCAGATAATCCTGATCATTCAATAAACCGCCGTTTTCTCCTGCCAGCAGGTTGTTGGCCAGGAAGGCAAAGTAGTTATTATAGCGTTTTTTAGGGGATTGGTACCAGGAGGTAATGAGATAATTGTTGTGATTGGTCTTTTGGTTTTTAAAATATCCCGGAGAATTAATGAGCCGATAGTTGAACAGGATGTTCCAGTTAGGTTTTACATTTTGGGTGTGAAAGGCTTCGATCATCTGTTCGGTCTGGCTGCCAAGCATATAATTCAGCTCGGTATAGGGTTTGGTGGTGTTAAAGAAGCGGACATTTTCCAATTTCCATCGGTACACATCCAGTGCATGAAAACCTGCATCCCAACCGGGTTGCAGGATCGGGGTATATAAAAGCGACCTGGTAGGTGTGCCATTATTTCCCAGGTAAATATGGTCGGCGGGAATCGGGAAGCGACTGGTAAAGTCACGGATAGAGGAATCCAATTTAAGGGCCAGTGTTGTTGTCGGCATCCGATAAGAGATGGCGATCGTATCATCTGAATAATCCCTTCTTTCAAGGCTATCCATTGATTTACCAGATCCACCGCTGCGAAGATTGCCCAGACTACGGGCGGCAGAATTGGTTAAAACCGATTCATCCACGGTGCGCAACCCTGGTCTCCGCTGGCCAAGAAGGGTTAGCGGCCCTAACAGGGCGATCAACAGTATATAGTAGTGGGATCTATTCACAAGCCGATAAACAATAGGCGAAGATAATCAGGCATCCTGAAATGGCGTGCCCTGAAACGTTAAAGTGAATGGATCAGTTCACGGAAGATCAGGGTCAGTTTAGGTTCGGCGGCCCGGGCAAAATGGAGCACCTCTTCATGGGTGATCACATTCTCATCCTCCCGTACCCCGATATCTGTGATGACGCTGATGGCAAAGACAGGAATACCCATGTGGTTGGCGGCGATACACTCCTGAACCGTGGACATCCCGACTGCATCCCCTCCGATCAATTGGATCATCTTGTATTCAGCCCTGGTTTCGAAGGTGGGGCCGGTAACACCAAAGTAAACCCCTTCATGTAATTCGATACCATGCTGATGGCCGATCTCTTTTGCTTTTTTGATCAGGTCTTTTTTATAGGGCTCACTCATGTCGGGAAAACGGGGACCTAACTCGGGTATATTCTTGCCCAACAGAGGGTTCTTGGTGGCAAAACTAATATGATCTTTGATGATCATCAGGTCGCCGACCGAATAGGAAGCATTTACCCCACCTGCCGCATTCGAAAGAAACAAATGATGAATACCCAATTTGATCATCACACGCACTGGAAACACGACCTCATCCGGCGAATAGCCTTCATAGAAATGAAACCGTCCTGCCATACAAACCACAGGTTTACCCGACATAAAGCCAAAGATCAGTTTACCACTATGCCCTTCCACCGTTGAAACAGGGAAATGGGGGATGTCCCCATACGGTATTTCTACCTCCACATTCAAATCATTGACAAAACTTCCCAGGCCGCTACCCAGGACTACACCAAATTGTGGACGGGTACTGAATTTTCCGGCCAGAAAGCCACTTGCTTCTTCCAGTTTGTGCAGCAGATTTTCCATTCTTTATTCAATTGCCTGCAAAAATGAGAAACATATTTGAAACAGAAGAAATTGTTTTTAGGGGAAATTGACCTGAAATGGTACAAATCTTGGCAATCTATTTTATCTTCGCGGCAAATCAATTTTCGCATGAACCTCCACGAATACCAGGCCAAGGAATTGCTTAAGAAATACAATGTTCCTGTTCAGGAAGGGTTTGCCTGTGGCACCATTCACGAAGCGGAAGAAGCCTATCGCCAGATTAAGACCCAGTTTGGAAGCCCCTTTGCGGTTGTGAAAGCGCAGATCCACGCGGGTGGCCGGGGAAAAGGGAAGATCAAAGAAACCGGCGTAAATGGAGTAAAAGTGGGCAAGAATCTGGAGGAAGTGGTGGAGTTTTCGAAAGGGATTTTAGGCGGTACGCTGGTCACCCTGCAAACCGGGGCGGCAGGAAAAGTAGTAAACAAGATCCTTGTAGCACAGGATATGTACTACGATGGCCCAAGTGAAAGAAAGGAATACTACCTCTCCATTCTGCTTGATCGTACCAAGGGGCAAAATGTGATCATGTACAGCACCGAAGGAGGTATGAACATTGAAGATGTGGCCCATGATACCCCGGAAAAAATATTCAAAGAATGGGTTCATCCCGGTGGTGGCCTCCTCCCCTTCCAGGCACGTAAGATCGCCTTCAACCTGGGACTGAAAGGTGAGGCTTTCAAAAACATGGTCAAATTCGTGACCAATCTCTACAGCGCGTATGTTGGACTGGATTGCAGTATGCTTGAGATCAACCCGCTTTTCAAAGCCTCCGATGATAAGATCGTGGCTGTGGATTGTAAAATGAACCTGGATGATAACGCCCTGATGCGTCACGCTGATCTGGCGGCCCTTCGGGATGTAACAGAAGAAGACCCGACAGAAGTAGAAGCCGGACAATACAATCTGAATTTCGTGAAACTCGATGGAAACGTAGGTTGTATGGTAAATGGAGCAGGCTTGGCCATGGCTACCATGGACATGATCAAGCTTAGTGGTGGAGAGCCCGCCAACTTCCTGGATGTGGGCGGTACGGCCAATGCCCAGACAGTGGAAGCCGGTTTCAAGATCATCCTGAAAGACCCCAATGTAAAAGCTATCCTCATCAATATATTCGGTGGTATCGTTCGTTGTGACCGTGTGGCACAAGGCGTTATTGATGCCTATCAAAACATGGGAAATATCCATGTACCGATCATTGTCCGCCTGCAGGGCACCAATGCCGAAGAAGCCAAAAAACTGATCGATGAAAGCGGTCTCAAAGTACAGTCTGCCATCTTGCTTAGCGAAGCCGCCGATCTGGTGAAGAAGGCTGTTGCCTGATAAAAAAAAGCTATTGAAAGAAAGGCCCGTTCGGATCATCGCCTCTGCTGAGCATAAGTTTGAACCTTTGTCCAGAGACCTGCCACTTTCCAACGAGGACAAAATGGTGCTTTATCAACTGTGGCAGAAAAAGTCAGCCTATATTGGATTAACCTATCTCTCTTTAATAGGAATAATCATCCTGGCCATCATTCAAGGCTATGGAAGAACATCAAAACTGAAACTTGAGGAACAGTTTTTTCACGTGGTGCCCTTTTTCGGTATAGGCGCCTTCTCTCTGCTGACCTTCTATTTTTATCGTTTTTACAGAAAAGAAGCTCATGGGTTTCGTAGAGATCTTCAGAAAGGAATCAAGAAAGAAATTGCCTTTTCCCTGGTTAAACATGAGATGCCAGTTTTTAGTAAATTCTTTGTTCGAACTCCAATCGAGCAGCACCAGTTAATTCAGTTGAACCGGGAAGATTTTGAAATGCTTCTAGAAGGGGGAACTTTAATATTTGAGGTATTTCCGGAATCCAATCATATTCACAAACTTCGGTTTGGAGACAAAGAGATTAAATATTTTTGATAGCCTTCTCCAGGTGTCTTTCTCTTTCCCGTATTAAATGTTAAGGATATTAAAAAATAATTAAGAAATTCGGATTGCCCTTTTTCCCATGCATCCAATTTTCTGATATATGAATCATATGACCATGAAATTCCTCCTATTTCTCGTTGTACTGCTTGGCATTTCGGCTGGAATACAGGCCCAAAAAGTAGACAGCATCTTCTTTCATCTCTATACTGACAGCCTGAAAAAAGGCACCCATAATTATATCAATGTAGATGGGAAAATGTCCAATGGCCGCTGGAAGCCGCTCTCTACGCGAGAAATTGATTTTTCGGCAAGCGGAGGTGTGTTTACCGGAAATGAGCTGTTCCTTCCAATTGATTTTACCGAAGAGAAAGTGGTTGTAAAAGCTGTATTACGGGAAAAGCCGGAATTGTGGAGGGAGGTGACAATTTGGGTGAAACGGAAAACAGAGGATTGAGTGATGGTAAATCTCACTTGAACTTCTTCGCATCTTCCAAAAACTTCGCCAACCCGATATCCGTCAGCGGGTGTTTGAGCAATCCCATGATGGAATCGAGCGGGCAGGTGCACACATCAGCACCGGCTTCTGCGCAGCGGATGATATGGTTTGGATTGCGAATGGAGGCGGCCAGAATTTCGGTTTTGAAACCCTGCACAGTATAGATATGTGAAATTTGTTCGATCAGTTGTACGCCGTCCCAGCCACTGTCATCGATACGGCCGATGAAAGGAGATACGTAGGTGGCTCCTGCTTTGGCACAAAGGATAGCCTGTCCGGCGGAGAATACCAGGGTACAGTTTGTTTTGATCCCATTATCGGTAAACCATTTAATGGCTTTGATACCGTCTTTGATCATGGGAACTTTAACGACAATATTCGGATGAAGTGCCGCTAATACCTTTCCTTCTTCGATGATTCCTTTAAAATCAGTAGAGATTACTTCGGCGCTGATGTCGCCGTCAACGAGTTCGCAAATGGCCTTATAATGGTTCATCACGGCTTCGTCGCCCTGGATCCCTTCTTTGGCCATCAGGGAGGGGTTGGTTGTTACCCCATCGAGAATACCTAATTCGTTTGCTTCTTTGATCTGAGCCAGATTGGCTGTATCGATAAAAAATTTCATGTTGGTAAAATTAAAAAATCGGCAGGCTACTCACATCGCACCGCTACAACCGCCTATCCTTGCTGCCTTCCGGCCCTGGGGAGGTTCAGCAGGAGCTGGTCGTGTAAGACCTGCCGGGCGCGAAGATAGGTAATAATTTGAAAAGGATTCAGGCAAAAACGAACGAATCAGCGGGCTATGGAATTGACGGTGGTAAGCCCGATCAATTCATCACTTCTTCCTCCAAACGGTCGGTAGTATACCAGGGCGGTATACCCATTTTCTGTTCCCCAATAATTGCCCTCCGTGTCTTCAAAGCTGGTGGCATTTCCGGTCACTGAACGGGTGATATACCGGTAATTATAATAGCCTTGTTTCAGGAAAAGCGTAGCCTCATAGATGCCCCTTTCCTCATTGAAGGTCATTTTTGCAGCAGAATCATTCCCATAGTTTGTCAACTCCCCGAATACATAGATATCTTTTCCCACGTAGGATTTTCCACCTGGTGGCTGGTAGGTAAAATGGACATAGGCATAGTCGGTTTGCCAGTATGGATTCAGGTTATCCGTTGTTTCAAGGGTAAAAAAGCCGTTCAGATCCAGGTACTGGATATACCCCTTTCCCGATCTCTCCATATCGGGTTTTATGTAAACATCAGTCCGCCTGGGCTGCTTATCCATCTTCCAAACCCGCTCACTACTTAACCGAAGGCTCCGAAGATCGATCCATCGCCATTCCTGACCCGATGGGAACACGGTCCTGTTTTCGTCATTGTATTCAAAATAATTACCCCGGTAAATATCTGGTCGGGACAAGGTGACCGCTGTCGGCCATACATAATTTTGAAGAAGGACCACTTTGATGTCCTGCTGATTAAATGAATTGACCTGGCTATTGGTCGAAACGATGGTCCTCACCTTTTGATGTGAATTGTAAAGCGCGCCATTAAAAGGTTGCATGATCTGGACGCCTACGGAGGTTTTTCCATCCACTACCAGAAAGCGTTTTGTAAAAACCAATTGGGCGGTATCGCTGTTCAGGAAAACTTTTAACAGGTAATTTCCCGAACGGGAAGGGACACTGTTCCTTTCCGGAACCTTGGCCTGGTAATTCGTGTAACGGGTAAAAGCGATCGAGGAATTTCGGTAATTATTGATCCTTGTATTTTGAAACCCCCGGATATAGTCAAAGGCACTCAGGTTCACCGGTGTCCAATCGGCATTACAGAGTTGATAGGTGTAATAATAATTCTTAACCCCCGATTCAAGATCATCAAAGGTGAGGGTTAGTTCATCGGCGCTGTTGAGCCGGATAATCGGGTAACTGTACGGGTCACCGGTGCGGATGAGTTTGATCGCACCAATCTGTCCCCTGAAAACATGGTCAGGCAACTGGGCATTTGTCTTGAAAGAAAACAAAAAACCAAGGGCCAGCCATACCGGCAATTTTCGCTTAGATGAGGTCAGTTGCATTTATATAGCAATATTATCCATTTCCCGCTTATTTTTGAAGACCAAGATCACCTATTGAACGTTGCAAGCTTCATAGCCAGGCGCATCGCCTTTAACAGACAGCGGTCTTTTTCCCGGTTTATCATCCGGCTGTCTACCACCGCTACCCTCATCAGTGTAGCGGTCATGATCGTTACGCTTGCCCTCGTCAATGGGTTCCAGGAGGCTGTCAGTCAGAAGGTATTCAGCTTTTTAGGGCATGTCAGGGTACAGCAACGACAACCCGGTCAGGGAAATACCTCGGAGGAATTGCCAGTGAAGCAGAATATTCGATTGGAAGAGGCGGTAAAAAAGGTCCCGGGTATCCGCTCCATCCACCCTTTTGCCACCCGGTATTCGATTTTAAGGATCAATAGCGAGATCGAAGGGGTTTTGGTAAAGGGGTTTGATAAGACCTACGATACCACCCACCTGAAGCCATTTCTGAAAGAAGGCCGGTTTATCCGCTTTACCGACAGCAGTTATAGCCGTGAGATCATCATTTCGGCCTATATGGCCAATCAGCTAAAATTAAAACTCAACGATCAGCCCATTATCTATTTTGTCAAACCGGATGGTTCAATCCGCCCGGACAAACTGAAGGTGGTGGGTATTTTCAAAACGGGTATAGAGGAATACGACAAATCATTTGCTATTGGGGACCTGGCCCTGATCCGGCGGTTGAATGAATGGGGGCCTGAGCAGATCGGCGGTTATGAAATCTATATTGATGATTATCAAAAAATGGATGCCCTGGCGGAAGAGGTCTTCACATTATCCGCCTTCCCGCAGGAATGGGATGCCCGTGCGGTAACTGATATTTATCCGGAAATATTTGACTGGTTGAAAATTCTGGACCAAAACCGAAACATCCTGATCATCGTCATGGCGGCTGTGGCTTTGATCAATCTGGTCACTTGTCTTATCATTTTAGTACTGGAAAGATTGCGGATGATCGGCATCCTGAAATCGCTTGGAGCCAGCAACTGGATGGTGCAAAAGATATTTCTATTTCAATCCGCTATTATTACGGTTACAGGTATCTTATTGGGTACTGCTGTTGCACTGGGATTACTCTGGTTACAGCAAAAAACCGGGTTTGTCCGCTTGCAGGAGGAATCCTATTATCTTGATTCAGCCGCGGTAAAGATCGTCTGGTGGCAGGTTGGGCTTGTTGTGGGAGGGACCTTACTCGTTAGCCTGCTGGTGTTGATGATCCCTTCCCTGATCGTAAGAAGGGTACAGCCGGTCAAAGCGATCCGTTTTCAATAAGATGGGAAAGAAGGATGCCGGTAGCAACTGCCGCATTTAAAGACTCCGCCTCTCCAATCCTTGGTATTGTCACTTTTACATTTGCCTTTTCCAACACGGATAATTCCAGCCCTCTTGATTCATTTCCGATCAATAGGATGCCTTCGCTTTTTCGCGTAACCTGCTGAACAGGTGTACCATTCAACACCGCGGCATACACGGGTACCTGGCCCCATTTTCCCAGCCAAGCATGTAAGGGAACACGGTGCAAGCGCAGACGACCAAGGCTGCCCATGGAGGATTGAACTACTTTGGGGTTATACCAATCGGCACAATCTTCACTGCAAACCACTTGTTTTATCCCAAACCAGTCGGCGATACGAAGAATCGTTCCCATGTTTCCCGGATCCTGGATGGTATCCAGAACCAAGGTCCACTGGCCTTTTGGATCGATATCGGCTGGCTCCTCATACTGTGCAGCGATCAATAAAACCTGGTTGGGTGTGGAGAGCTGGGATATTCTTTCTAATTCTACATCATTGACCTCAGTAATAGGAATACCCGGATAGTTGGAAGAATGTTTTTCACACCATTCATTTACGGCATATACCTGGTGTATCTTTGTAGCAGGGTTTGTTAAAAATTCGTGTACGGATTTGGGTCCCTCTACCAGAAATACCTTCTCCGCATCCCTGAATTTTTTCTGGCCTAAACTTTGGATATATTTGATCTGGTTTTTACTCAGCATTATTACGAATTACGATTAGCAATACAATTTGAAAGGCCGGCAGGAAAAATATGCTCCCCTTCTACCAGTCATCCTGCTCGGGATGGCGGTTATCCTGGTTTCCTCCTGTGGTGTGGTTCCTAAGGGGTATCCCCCCAACAAACCCTTTGTCTATGAAACAAATATCCAATTGCAGGGCGACTTTTCAAAGGATGAGCGTAAATCCCTTTCCTCCCGCCTCCGAAATCAACTGGATGATAGTATCCGGATCCGGACCGTTGGCCAGTTGATCCGCGAGGTCTTGCGCAACCCTCCGGCCTACGATAGCACGCATGCCGAACGATCGGTTCTCTTTATGCGTGACCTGCTAAACTCCCTGGGCTATTACCGGGATACGATCTGGTTTGATACAAGTATGGTGGTTGTTCCCAACAACAAGCACGGTGATCAATTCAGAACCACTGTGGACTTTCATGTCAGACCGGGGAAAATGATCCACATAGACTCTGTAGCGTACAACCTGAACGATACAGGTTCTTACCATCCAAATAAGGCCGACCTTCAAGCGCTGGCCCTTCAATCAGCAGAAAATTCAGTACTCAAGAAAGGTGATGCCTTTTCCAAGCAAAATATATCTTCTGAGATCGACCGATTGGTTACGCTCTACCGAAACAACGGATACCTTCGGTTCTCCCGGGAAGAATTGGTAGCTGTTTGGGATACCCTTGATCCCTCCTTACTTGCCCCCACGCTTGACCCTTTTGAGCAGATCCTACAACTCGAAGAAAGGCGTAAGCGGATGGAAAACCCTACTGCGAATATTGAGTTTATCCTAAAACCGGGATTCAACCCAACACGGCTGACCAAATTCTATGTTGGACATACCACTGTTTTCCCTGATTATACCGGAGATTCAATTGCTGCAGACAGAAAGGTCAACCATATCGATTCGAGTTACAGCGTTGTCCGATACACTGATTTCTTTGGCTGGAAATTTCTTTCCCAATACATCTATTTCAAGCGGGGTGACCTCTACAACCAACAACAATACCTCAAAACGGTCAACCGGTTCAATGGCCTGGGCGCGTGGCGACTCGTGAATATTGAACAGGTTACAAGACCGGGCTCTGATACGGTGGATTTCAATATTTTCCTAACCCCTGCCAGCCGGTATTCCTTTACGACCAATCTGGAGGTGAGTGGAAGTAATAATGCCCTGATACAGGGTAACTTGTTGGGACTTGGTGCGAATGCCACCTTGCTCAACCGCAATTTTGCCCGTTCAGCCAACCAGTATAATCTGAATGCGCGAATCAATACTGAACTTAGTACCAAAGGGAAGTTCATTGCCGCCCAACAAGCCGGAGTTAGTTATACGATCAATTTCCCCCGGTTAATTCCCAATCCCTCCTTTATCCGTGCTTCGGCCAAGGAAAGAGCCAAAACAAGTCTTTCCATTGCGTATAGTAACACAGACCGAAAAGATTATTTCATTGTCAATTCGCTGAACCTCTCCTGGGGGTATGATATTGCCTGGAAGAATAAATCGCTCCGCATTGTATTGCCCAATATTGAATACACAGTTCTTCAACGTCGCGACAGCCTGAGCTCATTGATCGACCGAAACCCTTCTTTCAAGAACATCTTCAACCAGGGATTGGTAGTATCTGGTCAGGCAGGATTCAAGATCACGGGAGGTAAAGGAAAAAATGTAAACCTCTTTAGCGCCAATTTCGAAGAATCAGGATTGCTTTCGCGTCTGATCGATGCCAAGTTATTTGACAGCCTGTATCGTTTCGTCAAATTTGATGCGGAATTTGTTCGCAGCATGAATTTTGGCAGAAACCAGTTGGTCACCCGTTTCTATAGTGGTATCGGTATCGCCCTAAAGACCCGTACCCGCAACAGTGATATCCAAATGCCGTATTTCCGGCAGTTCTTCCCGGGTGGGCCCAATAGCATGCGTGCCTGGAACCTGCGTAGCCTGGGGCCCGGGTCCTCTCTTAAAACCCGGGAGGAAGCTCCTTTCCGGTTTGGAGATTTCATGTTTGAGACAAATATTGAATTCCGTTTTCCGCTGGCGCAAATTGCCGGTTATAAAGTCACAAGTGCCTTGTTCTCCGATATTGGCAACGTGTGGTTCATCCGGCCCAATGATGACTTTCCGGGTGGTGAACTGACCAGTTTGAAAAAATTCTTTAAAGACCTGGCAGTTGGTGTGGGCACTGGCTTACGGTTTGACTTTGAATTCCTGATTGTGCGGTTAGATTATTCCCTCAAAGCACGTAACCCTACTCCGGCCCCAAGCAATGCCGAGGCTCAAAGCAAATGGTTTTATAAATGGAACGGAGGCACGTTGTTACATGGCGTATTTCAGTTGGGGATCAACTATCCGTTTGTGCGTTTCTAGAATAGAATCAATAAGAAATAAGGAAGCAAAGTGGCTACTCTTTATTTTTTTCTTATTCCTTATTCCCTATTTAACTCCCGCCAGTCCTCTCACTTACACTCTTGATTTCCTTTTCAAACACCTGCATATCTTTCGCTTCTTCCAACCGGAACTCACCGATCCGGGTGCGACAGAGTTTGCTGAGATAGGCCCCACAACCCAGCGCAGCGCCAAAATCATTGGCCAGGCTTCGGATATAGGTCCCCGTGGTACATACCACCCTGAAATCCACCTCGGGTAATTCAATTCGTGTGATCTCAAATTCCTTAATGGTAACCGGACGTGGGTCGAGTTTTACTTCCTTCCCTTGCCTCGCCAGTTCATATACCCTTTTCCCATCCACTTTAATAGCCGAATGGGCCGGAGGTATTTGAAGAATATCCCCGGTAAAGGAGGCTGTTTGTTGAATGATGGCGTTCCGATCGATTCCTTCCAACGGCTTAAAATCAGTGGGCTCACTCTCGAGATCATAGGTGGGTGTTATTGCCCCGAGGGTGAACGTGCCGGTATACTCCTTCTCCCGGGCCATGTATTCATTTATCTTTTTAGTGAACTTTCCCGTACATACAATGAGCAGACCCGTTGCCAGTGGATCAAGTGTTCCTGCGTGACCCACTTTTTTGATACGCACCAGGTTTCTGATCTTTCGTACAACATCAAAGGAGGTCCAGTGAAGGGGCTTGTCGATCAGAAGGACCTGACCGGTTTCGTACACAGAAGGAGTATTAAGAGACATGATGCAAAGGAAATAAGAAATAAGGAATAAGAAATAAGAAATTAGAGAGTACTGGTTATCACGTTCCCCTATTTCATAATTATTGTTCCATATTATTTAAATGGACATCCTGTTCTTCACCTCCAAATACTTATTGATCGTATTCACCGTCAGGTCTTCCGGTGCGGAGAGAATCGATAGTATCCCATTCTTTTGCAGTTCGCGGACCATGCGTCTTTTTTCGTTACTGAATTTCTCACCTATGGTCTTGATATAAATATCTTCAACGGTTTCGGCCTTACTTTGCTGGAGTGTGCGGAGTTCGGTATTCTCAAACAGAACTACCAGGAGCAGGTGATAACGGGCTATCCGCTGGAGAGAGGGTAATTGTCTTTCCATGCTTTCGAAAGACTCAAAATTGGTGAAATATACCAATAGGCTTCGGTGGCTGATCCGGTTCCTGATCACCGAAAATAATTTCTCAAGATCGGGTTCAAGAAAACGGGTTTGTTGTTTGTAGAGCGATTCGAGGATCAGGTTGATCTGGGTTGGTTTTCGGTCAGCCGGTAAAAATGTATCAATATTCTCCGCAAAAGTGATCAACCCGGCTTTATCCTGCTTTGCCAGGGCCACATTACTCAGCACCAGTGCGGCATTGATGGCATGATCCAACAGGTACATACCCCGAAAAGGCATTTTCATTACTCTTCCCTTGTTGATCACGCAATAGATCTGCTGGCTTCTTTCATCGGTAAATGTATTCACCATCAAATCGCTGCGTCGGGCGGAGGCCTTCCAGTTCACTGTTCTATAATCATCTCCCCTTACATACTCTTTGATTTGTTCAAATTCCATGCTATGTCCAAGTCGCCGCACCCTTTTTACACCGGCTTCTTCCAACCGGTTGCTGATGGCCAACAACTGGTAGCGGCGCATTTGCAGATATGAAGGATATACTTTGACCGTTTGAGTGGTTCCAAAAGCCAGGCGACGGCTCACCAGGCTAAGGGGGCTGGTAACCATTAAAATGGTTTGATAGAAAATATATTCTCCCCGTGTAAGCGGTTTTAGTTGATAGGTATGTTCCGCAACAGATTTTCCGGGAAGCAATTTTTTGACCACTTTGCGTCTTTCCTGAAATTGATCAGGCAGTTCTTCAATGAGAGAGACCTCTACGGGAAAGGGATATTCATTCTGCAGGTTTATTTTGACCTCATTCTCATCCCCATGACTAAACCGCTCCCCAACTACCCGGATAGCGGTTACCCCTTTTTTATTGCCATACAAAAGCACCATATCCACAAACAGGGTAAGAAGGAAAAGCACAAGGGCGATCAATGCTGCCTGATATAGCCAGGGCAGGAAATAACTCGCCGCAAAGATCAGGGCCACTACCCCTGCGGCAACATAAGCTCTGGTATGTAAGTAAAATGATCTTAGCATGAACAATGAATGATAATCCGTTTACCTGGGCACTTCCATCCCTTCAAGAACCTGTTTGATTACCTCATCTTCTGTTACGCCCTCCATTTCCTTTTCTGGTGCCAGAATGATCCGGTGCCGAAGGACAGGTGCGACGATGGAAAGAATATCCTCGGGTGTAACAAAATCTCTTCCCGACAAAGCGGCCATGGCCTTTGCCGCATGCATGATGGCCAATGATGCGCGGGGGGAAGCACCGAGGTAGATGGATTTATGATTTCGGGTCTGCTGGATCAAACGGGCAATAAAGGCCATCAGTTTATCTTCGATCAGCAAGGTCTTTACCTGCTGCCTGATCTGATTGATTTGATCCCCATGTAATACGGGTTGCACTTTATCCACCGGTTTAGTACTTCCCATTTCATGAAATAGTTTAAGCATAGCCACCTCCTGCTCTTCAGTGGGATAAGGCACCAGTACTTTGAAAAGAAAACGATCCAGTTGCGCCTCGGGTAAACGATAGGTTCCTTCCTGTTCGATCGGGTTCTGGGTGGCCAATACCATAAACGGGGAAGCCATGGGATAGGTCTTCCCATCTACTGTGGCCTGACGCTCTTCCATGACCTCAAATAGGGCGGATTGAGTCTTGGCCGGCGCACGGTTGATCTCATCAATGAGTACGATATTACTGAATACGGGACCTGGTTTAAAATCGAATACCGTTTCGCGTGGATTGAACACCGGGGTACCCAATACATCGGAAGGCATCAGGTCGGGGGTAAACTGGATCCGTGAAAAACCGGCGTTGATACTACGGGCTACCAATTTAGCGGTGAGTGTTTTTGCCACACCCGGCACCCCCTCGATCAATACATGGCCATCGGCAAGGATCGCGGCCAGGATCAACTTGACCATCTCATCCTGCCCGACAATGATCTTCTTGATCTCGGAGCGGATATTGTTGACCGCCTCATTGAGGGCTGTCAGGTCAACACGGGGTTGGTACATTTGTTCGTCCATATCAGGCTTGTTTATAGAATTTTTCTAATTGTTGATAAAAGTCTTGCAATTGCCACACTGAAACTGAATGTTCCTTTTCCAATTGGGAAATAAAGGTCAGGATATACCGGATCTCAGGTTCCGGATAACCGGATTTAAAATGCAGGGTCTTCACCAGGTCATCATCCAGACGGGTAGTTGTCACCCGGTAACGGTTTCTGACATGTTCCAGAAAATACGAGCCCATCTTGATACACAGGTTACGGTGATCACCCCGTTCATGATATAAGCGCCCAATGGTGCGTACAAAATCGAGTGAGTCATTCCTGGGTGTTGGCAACACGGGTATCTGTCTCCTCCGGCGTCTCATTTCCAGTAACACATAGATGATCAGGGTTGTGAGGGCAATCCAAAGCGCCGCCTTCATGGAGGGATAACGCATCATCACGGTCCACCAATTGGCTTGTTTGGGATTGGGTTGTTGGTTGTTCAGGCTTTTTTGAGAAAAATATTCATCCCAATATATATATTGTACCGAAGAAGGAATCAGCGAAAAGAGTTGTTCATAATAGGACAGATTCTTTTTATGAAGGAGGAAATAATTGGATAGGGATAAGGGCGCCAGGTGTAAGAAAATATTCCCCCCACCCGCGTGATACCGAAACATCAGGGGTTTGCCCCCCACCGTTGTGGCAAGAATATCGACCAGGCTATCATTCCAGGAATGGGCTGGTGAGGCAAATTCGTATCCGGGATAGGTAAAAGATTGTTTCGTTGTAAAAGGCGGTGTATTTAGTTCAACGGTCAGCGAGTCATAGTAAGGAAATACTTCTTCCTCCAGCGTCACGGAAAGTGTTTTCTCTACCTGGTAGGAAATACTACGGGTACTGAGAAAGATCGTATTGCCATAGGAGGCAAACCGCATTAGATTTCCCATTTCCTTTTCCGTTGGATTGAATTGATCCGTAATGATGACCAGTGCATTTCCTGTGGAAAATTCCTGAAGACTGTCGAGGTACCCATTTTCAGAACCCGTGGGAATAATATCTGCTTTTTTGAAAAGTGTACTTAACCCGGAATAGGCGACATAATGGCCATAAGGCTTTTTGGAAATTTTGCCAATCGCCAATCGCCCATCCATCCTC
>JANRLV010000052.1:0-12666 GCA_033762195.1 Chitinophagaceae bacterium
CGGAATGCGTGAGGGATGTGAGGCGTGAGGCGTGAGACGTGAATGGTGAATAGTGAATGGTCAATAGTTTGACTTTTAACATTTAACTTACAACTTAAAACTTATTTTCACTATTCACTATTCACTATTCACAACTGACGTCTCACGCCTCACGTCTCACGACAGACGTCTCACGCCTCACGCCTCACGACTATGAAAAAGACCTTCTACACCACCCTGTTGCAACAGCACCAAGCCATGGAAGCTGTCCCTTCTAACCAGGCGATCGGAAGTTTTGTGGATAATCTGATCGGGTTAATGTTTCCGGAGAAGACCGAACAGGATATTCAGGGATTGGAGGATATTGAAAAAGGGTTTCTTGACCTGGAGGCCGGATTGATTCGGCTTTTTGAATCTACCCGGGCATGCAAACAATGTGACAATGCAGAGAAAGCGGCGCAATTCTTTGACGTAGTTCCAGAACTTTATCGTTTGCTGAATACCGACATTGAAGCGCTGTTGAGTGGTGACCCGGCAGCAAGAAGCCGGTTTGAGATCATTCGTGCTTATCCGGGTTTTTTAGCTGTTGCCTTCTATCGTATTGCCCATGCCTTGTATCAATTGGATATTCCATTTCTTCCCCGTATTATCACCGAGATCGCGCATTCAAGAACCGGTATTGATATTCATCCGGCAGCCGTTGTCGGAGAGTATTTTTTTATAGATCACGGCACCGGAACGGTCATAGGGGAAACCACCCGCATAGGCAACCATGTGAAACTATACCAGGGCGTGACCCTGGGCGCATTGAGTGTCGATAAAGAAATGGCCGATACCAAACGGCACCCGACCGTAGAAGACCATGTCATTATTTATTCCGGTGCTACCATTCTTGGCGGCCAAACCGTGATCGGGCATCATAGTGTTATCGGAGGAAATGTTTGGCTTACCAAGAGTGTTCCTCCCCGGTCAACTGTTTACCACCGGGCCCAGATCGATGTGGTGGAACAACCCAAATCCTTATAAATATGGCGAGTATTATTGACCTCGTGGGTGGAACCCCAATGGTTGAATTGAAAAAATTAAACCCCAACCCCGCTGTACGCATATTCGCGAAACTGGAAGGAAACAATCCCGGAGGAAGTGTAAAAGATCGCCCTGCATTGAATATGATCCGTTCAGCCATTGAACGGGGAGAGATAAAAGCCGGAAGCAAATTAATAGAAGCTACCAGTGGCAATACAGGTATTGCCCTGGCAATGATCGCACGTTTATATGACCTGGAAATTGAATTGGTAATGCCCTCCTCCTCTACCCGGGAAAGAACTCTTACCATGGAAGCCTACGGTGCACGTGTCACCCTGCTGGATTCCATTGAAGCATGCCGGGATTATGCGGACGCGACAGCCGCATCCGGTAAGGCATTTATACTGAACCAGTTTGCCAATCCAGATAATTACCTCGCTCATTATAAAACAACCGGGCCGGAAATATGGAAAGATACCGATGGAAAGATCACCCATTTTGTCAGCTCCATGGGGACAACTGGCACAATTATGGGATGTTCCAGGTATCTGAAAGAACAAAACGAAAAAATACAGATCGTAGGTTGCCAGCCAACGGAAGAATCTTCTATTCCTGGTATTCGCCGTTGGCCAAAAGAATACCTTCCAAAGATTTTTGAACCTGAACGTGTAGACAGCGTGATGGATGTTTCGCAGGAGGAAGCAACGCAAATGGCACGTAAACTGGCAAAGGAGGAGGCTATTTTTTCGGGCATGAGCAGTGGCGGTGCGGCTGCAGCCTCGATCCGCCTGGCAAAAGAATTAACGGAAGGATACATTGTTTTTATCGCGTGCGACAGAGGCGACCGATATTTAAGTAGTGAACTTTTTGGTGGTTAGGCAACCTCATCGTTCCACATTCCGTTCCAATATTTATGAAAACGAAAATCATCATCACCATCCTGGCTTGTGCCAGTCTGCTTTATTCCTGTTCCAAAGGCGGCGATAGTTCCGGCGGAGGATCAGGCAGTGGAAACGGAAACGGTAACCCGCCCGATCCTTGTGACGGTGTTCCCGCTTCATTCTCCGTCAACGTTATGCCAATCATTCAATCTTCCTGTGCCTTGAGCGGATGCCATATCACAGGCAGTTTTAATGGCCCCGGCCAATTGACCACCTATACAGAAGTCTTTAACGCAAGGGCGCAGATACGCTCAGCTGTTAATAGCGGTATTATGCCTAAAACCGGTAGTCTTACTACAGCGCAAAAGGCAAGTATCATTTGCTGGATCGATAAGGGAGCTGCGAATAACTAGCGTGAGACGTGAGGCGTGAGGCGTGAGACGTGAGGCGTGAGGCGTGAGAGGTGAATAGTGAATAGTGAATAGTGAATAGTGAATAGTGAAAATAAGTTTTAAGCTGTAAGATAAAAATTAAAAGTCAAACTATTCACCATTCACTATTCACCATTCACTATTCACGTCTCACGTCTCACGATTCACCTCTCACGCCTCACGCCTCACGCCTCACGTCTCCCGTCTCACGATTCCCGCCTACCCCCCAGCCCAAAATCCCCCACAATCCCTATATTTGTTGCCACAATTTGAAAGGTTATGGCAAAACAGGTAGAAGATTTTGACGCCAGCCTGGCGGGGGAAGAAGGGAAAGAGAGTAACCGGACCAGTTGGTTCAGACGGATCAGAAAAGGTATCCTTACCTCGACAGAGGACAAAAAGGAGACCCCGGAAGGTCTTTGGACCAAATGCCCCCATTGTAATCATATCTGCACGGCCTCCGATCTCAAAGACAATTATTTTGTTTGCCCCAAATGCTCCTACCATCACCGGATCGGGAGTGAGGAATATTATGCGCAGATTTTCGACGAAGGGCAATACACTGAATTGTTTGAAAATATCCGTTCCAAAGACTTCCTCGGATTTACCGACCTGAAACCTTATAACAAACGTTTGGAAGAAACCTGGAGCAAGACGGACCTGAAGGATTCGATGCGGGTAGCTGTAGGCCGCATCAACGGACATGAGGCCGTTGTAGCCTGCATGGATTTTGAATTCATTGGTGGAAGCCTGGGCAGTGTGATGGGTGAAAAATTCGCGCGGGCCGTAGATCATTGCATTCAACACCATCTCCCCTATGTGGTCATCAGTAAAAGCGGTGGCGCCCGTATGATGGAGAGTGCATTTTCCCTGATGCAGTTGGCCAAAACAAGCGGCAAACTTTCACAACTTTCTGATGCCGGTCTTCCCTATATCTCTCTGCTTACTGACCCGACCTTTGGTGGAATTTCTGCCAGCTTTGGTATGCTGGGCGACCTGAATATCGCCGAACCAGGCGCATTGATCGGTTTCGCCGGCCCCCGGGTCATCAAAGAAACCATTAAAAAAGACCTTCCGGATGGCTTCCAACGGAGTGAATTCCTGCTGGAGCACGGGTTCCTCGATTTTATTGTCAACCGGAAAGAATTGAAGGATAAACTGGCGACCGTTTTCCTGATGTTCCGAAATTAAAGGGCCATTTCCCCTTTTCTATTACCTCTCTCATGGAATTAAAGAACCGACAGGCCTTCTACGAATATTTTATTGACGACAAGTACGTTGCAGGCATGGTATTGACGGGTACAGAGGTAAAATCATTGCGGGCAGGAAGGGCAAGTTTTAACGACAGCTACTGTCTGTTGCATAAGGGCGAGGTCTGGATACGATCACTTCATATTGCCGAATACTCCCACGGAACAATCAATAACCACGACCCTCTCCGCGAAAGAAAGCTCCTGCTTCAGAAAAGGGAGATACGCAAGATCGAATCCAAGTTGAAGGAAAAGGGATATACACTGGTGCCCCTGCGGATCTATTTCAATGAAAAAAACCTTGTTAAAATCGAGATCGGCCTTGGAAGAGGGAAAAAACTCCATGATAAGCGCGACACGATCAAAAAAAGAGAGGCAGACCGTGAAATGAAACGGTACAGTGGGTAATAAACCCCCTAAACCACCGTTTTAAAGGTGCATGATTTTTGCAGTTTCCCCTTGATGAAAAAATGGCTCCTCCTTTTCCTTATCCTGTCGCTGGCAGGCTCCCCATCGCACGCTCAATCCGTGGAAGGATATTGGTATGGGAATGCCAACGTAAAAGTGAACAGCTCCGCAAATAATTATCTCGTAGAACTTATCCTGAAACAGAACGGAAACAACATCACGGGCGTATTAAGCTATTATTTCAAGAACACATTTCGCAGCTTTTCCGTTAAAGGGACATATAACCCTTATTCCCGGTTACTTTTTATAAAAGAAATACCCCTCTCCTACTATGGCTCCATGGCCAATATGGATGTGGATTGTATCATGGATATGGCAGCCAAACTCCGGGTAGCAAAGGCCGGATCCAACCTGATCGGTTCTTTTGAAAGTCTGCCCCAATTCAAATATACCTGCCCCCGGGTGGAGTTCTCCTTAAACCTTAACCGGGACATATCAAACCAGGATTCTGTCATTCATGCGATTCGTACCATGAAGGAAACGTTTCAGGTATGGAAACCCGATGAAGCGGATACGCTGGTGGCGGTAAAGATCCAACCCCGAAAAGTGATCAATTATTTTATCGATAACCAATTTAAACAAAGGGAAAAGGAATATGTCCAGGAGATCATTGCGCAATCTGATACCGTTCAGGTTGACTTCTATGATAACGGGGAAATAGACGGGGATTCCATTTCCGTTTTCTTGAATAACCAGGTCATCGCTTTCGGGCAACGCCTGAGTACCCGTTCCATTCACTTTGATATCCCCCTGGATCAATCCAGGGAATTCAACGAGATCAGCATGTTTGCGGAAAACCTGGGTGCGATCGCCCCCAACACCGCCCTTATGATCGTGACCGATGGAACAAAAAGATATGAGATCCGTCTCTCCAGTACATTGGAGAAATCAGCTACGATCAAAATAGTTCGCCCTGGGTCTCGTCCTTCTTCTTCTTCTCCCACTCCATCTCCACGCTCTTACTAAAGTCAAGGAGTTTATTGCCTACGGCTTTCCAGCCCATGACCTCGACCACTTTATCAATTTTGAATTTCCCCTTTCGTACCTGTGCACCCCGACCCTGTTGTACGGCCAAAACAGGTTCTGGCTCTGTTGTTACGGCTTCGAGGTAATTGCCTTTCCCTTCTTTGATAAAGAAGAATTTGCTCTTCAGGGTAGAGGTTTCAATTCGGAACCTTTTGACATTGTATTGTTTTTTCTCGTTGTCCACATAGATCGCAGAAACAATACAATCCGGATTGAATTTTTCAATCAGTAGAATATTCTCTGTATCAAAACGCTGGGTCAATTCCTGATCAGTGATCTCATAGTTACCGTCACGGAAAATGACCAGGATACGGTCATCGGCTTCAAACATACCGAGGTACATCCCCTTCTCATCGGCATTTAACCGGCCAAACTTATCGTCATACCACATTTTCTTCCCGGCAAGTGTAGCTTTTCCGGCTTCTTTAAATTTAACCGACTTGATGGGGTATTTGGTCACGGTATTCCCAAGGCTACTCCGGCCTTTGATGGCCAGCTCTTCAAAATAAAAATCAAATTCTTTGATACGCGCCTTGCTTCCGGGTGTCAGCAATACCTTTACCACTTCAGCTTCTCCATTAGGATTAACGGAGAGGTATTGAACTTTGCTTTTCTCACTTCCTTTTGTCAGGTCGTATTCTTTGTCACGCGTTACCCCGGTCACATTGAAGCGTTTGGCAAAACTCACTCCGGTCTTGCCATCCGAGTAGATCATATTATAAGTAGTGCGTTCGTCATTCTTTTGAAATACCGCAGCATGAAGGATATCTTTCCCTATAAAGGCTTTATCCTGCACTTTCACCACTTTCATCACCCCGTTCTTGGCTATGACAATGATATCATCCAGGTCGGAGCATTCGCACACAAATTCATCTTTCCGCAAGGCTGTTCCAATAAAGCCCTCCTCCCGGTTCATGTAAAGTCGCGTATTGGCAATCAGCACCTGTTTGGCTTCGATCACTTCAAACTGCTTGATCTCTGTTTTTCTTTCCCGACCCTTGCCGTATTTGGTTAACAGGTTTTCAAAATAGGCCACGGCAAAATCGACGAGATTCGCCAGGTCAAATTTCACCTGTTTGATCTCAGCTTCCAGTTTTTTGATCTGGTCATTCAGTTCATCAATATCCAACCGATAGATCCGGCGAACCGGTTTCTCGGTCAGTTTGAGAATATCCTCGCGGGTGACATCCCGCTTCAATTGTTTGCGAAAATGAACAAAGGCTTTATCAATGGCTTCGATCACCTTATCCCAGGTATCATGCTTTTTCTCTAATTCCTTGTAGATCTTCTCTTCAAAAAATATCTTCTCCAGTGAGGTATAATGCCATTTTTCCTGTAATTCAGCCAATTTGATCTTCAACTCCTGCTCCAGCAGATCTTTGGTTTTGTCCACCGACAAACGGAGCAGGTCCTGCACCCCCAGAAACTGAGGCTTCTGGTCAACGATCACACAGGCATTGGGCGAAATAGAAACTTCACAATCGGTGAATTTGTACAAGGCATCTATTGTGATATCGGGAGAAATACCCGGAGCCAGGTCTACCTGGATCTCCACATCGGCCGCGGTATTGTCAGTTACTTTTCTGATCTTGATTTTTCCCTGGTCATTGGCCTTGACGATGGAGTCCATCAATTGCGTGGTCGTTACGCCATAGGGAACACTCTTTATCAGGAGGGTTTTCTTATCTGATTCTTCAATGTGGGCACGCACTTTAATTCTTCCTCCGCGTTTTCCCTGGTTATAATCTGTCACATCGATCATACCGCCGGTCTGAAAATCAGGAACCAGGTCAAAGCGTTTCCCCCGCAGGTATTTGATCGCTGCTTCGATCAGCTCACAAAAGTTATGCGGCATAATCTTGGTCGATAGTCCCACCGCAATTCCATCAGCCCCTTGTGCCAGCAACAGTGGGAATTTCATCGGAAGAGCAACGGGCTCATTCTTTCGGCCATCATAACTCAATTGCCATTGAGTGGTTTTTGGATTAAAGGCCACTTCCAATGCAAATTTGGAGAGGCGCGCTTCAATATACCGGGCTGCGGCGGCATCATCACCGGTACGCACATCGCCCCAGTTACCCTGCGTATCAATGAGCAGGTCCTTCTGGCCCAAATTGACCAATGCATCTCCAATACTTGCATCACCATGCGGATGGTATTGCATGGCTTGTCCAATGATATTGGCCACTTTATTGAAACGGCCATCATCCATTTCCTTCATGGCATGAAGGATGCGTCGCTGTACAGGCTTCAGTCCATCCTCCACCGCTGGCACAGCGCGTTCCAAAATCACATAGGAAGCATACTCCAGGAACCAACTTTTGTATTGGCCATGTATTCCTGATTCGTTGCCTGTGATGTCGGGTTTTGTATTTTTCACGAGGGGGGGGTTGTTTTTTTATTCATGTACTATTATAGATCCGTGAGACGTGAATCGTGAGGCGTGAGAGGTGACTCACGCCTCACGCCTCACGTCTCACGCTTCAACTCTCTCGCTCGCCAATCGCAGATCAAACTCCTTCCAGTTCTTCCCTGCTTCGCCGGTCACTTCGATCTTACCGGAGGCAATGAGTTGTTTAATTCTCCATTCAATGATCACATCACCTGTTTTGACCTTCATTCGGTTGAGGGTATTGCTCACCACCCGCCAGGCTTTTTGCCATTCTTTGGTCAGGTTCTTTATGATCTCGCTGTCAAAAAAATCTTCACCTTTGCCGGCGATCTTTTTTCCTCCTTCGAGGATGCGAACGACAGCATTTTCCTCCACCAGTTTCCGCCACTCATCCGGGTCCACTTCAAATTCAGATAATGTCACAGGCCGGGCCAGTTTTCGCGCTTTCAAAAATTCACGGGCAGGAATCTCGCTTAACCAGGAGGGATAAAAAATATGCCCTTTCTCATTGATAAAAGGGAGGTTATTCAGGTAAAGAACCATGACCCTTCCCTGATAAGCACTCAACTGGGAAATCAACCAGTAATAGCCGCAAACATCATGCTGATTCTGTCCCATCCAGATCCATATCTGCTCAGTTGGATCTTCTTTCATTTTCGTGGTCAGGCCAGCCACAGTTTCCCGGTCATCAAAACGCGCGGAATCATCCCACTGATAATGTGAATAGGAAATCTTATCCATCCACCAATCGTAACGCGCTTGCCATCCCTCTTCAGTATCCAGCGCTGTTAATGGGCCTACGGCAAAATCATCACGTACCAATACCACCTCACCTGTCAGACTTTCTTCCAGTTCCATGACCTGTTTCATCAGGTCCACCTCCACTTCATTGAAAACAATATGGATCATTCTTCTTTATTTAACTTGAATCAAATAATAAACACAGGTTGTCACAAAATTCCGAAGCCAGGGAATGCCGCGTATAACCGCATTTTGTTTTCGGGCCTTCCAGCCAAATTTGTACCGATAGATCGGGTTCACCAGATAAGGGATGTGATGGATGACCTTATATCCCGTTTTTCGAACGATACGCTCAAATCGTTCAATGGAAATCCCTGTTTCTTTAATCTCCAATAAGTGCTCCCAAGGTTCCCCATTGCTTTTTAATATCCATTTATACACCGGGGTCGGGAGTAAATGGTACCAGGGCAGGCTGGCCAGCCATTTTTTATGACAGATCTGCTGGTGACCACCAAAAGGCATCTGCCAGGGAGGGAAGCCAAAGAAAACGACTCCTCCGGGGTTCAGGAAATTCTTCATCCACCCGATCAGTTTTTCCTGATCGTGGATATGTTCGATCACATCTTTCAGGACGATGATATCAAACCCACCCTGGAATTCGGTAGCCAGATCAACCTGGTAGATATCTTTCGATATAAAACGTATCTTTCCCGCTTCGATCTCTGTTTGCAAAAACTCACGTGCCAGCACCAGACGGGGTTCATCCAGTTCCACACCGATTCCGATACAGCCTTTATCTACAAATGCTTTTAGCACACCTCCTTCGGCACAACCGATCTCGAGTACACGCATCCCGGGTTTAATGGGAAAAGCAGTTTCAATAAAGGGAATGACATAGCTGGCTGCATTTTCAGCCTGCATGTCAAAATATCGTTTCTTATCGGAATGGAATTCAAACAAAGGGTTCCTGTTTTAGGTTAGTTCTCCACCGGGGCATCCATTTCAACCCGCAAATTACCGATAATGAATTCCTGGCGATCGGGTGTGTTCTTTCCCATATAATAATCAAGCAGGTGTTGAATATGGTCTCCCGCATCCAGGCGCATCAATTGTTTCCGCATGCCGGGTCCGATGAATTGGGCAAATTCATCCGGGCTGATCTCTCCTAATCCTTTAAACCGGGTGATCTCTGGTTTACCCCCTAATTTTTGCACCGCCGCTTGCTTCTCCGTTTCATCATAACAATAGATCGTCTCCTGTTTATTTCTGACCCGGAACAATGGCGTTTCGAGTACATAGACCTTCTCGTGTTTGACCAGGTCAGGAAAGAATTGAAGGAAGAAGGTCATCAGCAATAACCGGATATGCATTCCGTCTACATCAGCATCAGTGGCAATAACGATATTATTGAACCGAAGCCCGTCCATGCCTTCTTCTATATTCAAGGCATGTTGCAACAGGTTGAACTCTTCATTTTCGTAGACAACCTTCTTGGTCATGCCAAAACAGTTCAAAGGTTTACCCCGCAAGCTGAATACGGCCTGGGTTTCCACTTGCCTGGCCTTGGTAATAGAACCACTGGCACTATCTCCTTCCGTGATGAAGATGGTGCTTTCGCGTGTGCGAAGGAAATATTCTTCCTTCCCTTTTGAAGGAAGCTCATCATTCAGGTGAAAGCGACAATCCCGCAGTTTGCGGTTATGCATGTTGGCTTTCTTGGCCCTTTCGTTGGCCAGCTTCTTGATACCCGCCAGTTCCTTTCTTTCTTTCTCACTTTGCTCGATACGCCTCTTTAGTGCTTCTGCCGTAGATGGGTTCTTATGCAGGAAATTATCCAGTTCTTTTGACAGAAAATCACCGACGAACTGACGCATACTTGGGCCGCCTTCATCCACATTCACCGAACCCAGTTTGGTTTTTGTTTGGGATTCAAAAACGGGTTCTACGACACGCACGGAAATAGCGGCGACGATACTCCCGCGGATATCGGACGCGTCATAATCCTTTTTATAAAAATCGCGGATTGTTTTAACGTAGGCTTCGCGGAAGGCTTGTTGGTGTGTGCCTCCCTGCGTAGTGTGTTGGCCATTGACAAAACTGTAAATATCCTCGCCGTAATCGTTGTTGTGGGTAAGAGCCAACTCAATATCATCTCCCCGGAGATGGATAATGGGATAGCGGATCTCATCGGCATTGGTTTTGCGTTCCAACAGATCCAACAATCCATTCTTACTCACATAGGCTTTACCATTCAGCACGATCTTAAGCCCTGCATTCAGAAAGCAGTAATTCCATACCTGGTTCTCCAGGTATTCATGAAAGTATTTATAGTTTTTGAAAACGGTCTCGTCAGGTATGAAATGAACAAGGGTTCCATTTGATTCATCCGTTTTGGCCTCCTTATGTTCTTTGATCAATACCCCTCTTTCAAATTCAGCGGTCTTTTCTTTTCCTTCCCGAAAGGCGGTCACTTTGAAATAAGCACTAAGTGCATTGACAGCTTTGGTACCTACCCCATTCAGCCCCACGCTTTTTTGAAAGACCTTACTATCGTATTTGGCACCGGTATTGATCTTGCTGACTACATCCACCACCTTACCTAGCGGTATACCCCTTCCATAATCCCGGATGGTGACGCCTCCTTTTTCTACGGTGATCTCCACGGTTTTCCCATAACCCATGGTGTATTCATCAATACAGTTATCCAGTACTTCTTTCAGCAAGACATATATTCCGTCATCCGGACTGTTGCCGTCTCCCAGCTTCCCGATATACATACCGGGCCTAAGCCGGATATGCTCGCGCCAATCCAGACTCTTGATACTGTCTTCCGTGTATTCAAACAGGTGGGATTCTTTCTCTTTGGCCATGATCACAATCGATTTTTCGTCTGATAATCAATACTATATAATCCTCAAGCTCACAAATATACCAAAACCGGAACAGGTCTTCCGACCCCTAGTTTTTCACACTTGGGGATAAACAAGGGTATCCTTTTCAGTCATTTATGCGATAATACCCTCCTGACGGTATTGGACTCTGGCTTGCTTGGTTCTACCTTCGAATCAAATAATCATAATATGAAAAAATATGTGTTCTCCCTGCTTCTGTTCCTTTTTACCGGCGTTTTGGTTGTAACGGCCCAAACCACCAAGAAGCTTTCGAAGGTGATTGAACTTAAGATGCCCGAATCGGAAGGCACAAATGGTGCGGGTGTAGCCTGGCATCCAAAGAACAAACGATATTATGCCGGATTTGCGGGCAATGAGGTGTTTGGTCTGGCCGTATTTAAGGAGTCTGGCGAAATGGTATGGGGCGATGGGCTTGAAACCATGGTGGACCTGCGGGGTCTCTGGTACAATAACGGGGCCATTGAGGGCAATTGTTATGATGAGGGAGGATGGTTCCGGTATACCCTGGATGATAATGGAGAGCCATTCACCTATGAGGTAATTCTTCCTGGATACCATCAACCCACTGAGCAAAGTGCCGGCGCCTTTGATGAAAAGAATGGCCTGGTTTACTTTCTGGGGGAGAATGGGAATGTGATCCCTTATAAATTTGAAGGTGGGGTTGTTCAGGATGAGATCACCCTGCTTATGGGACAGACCACCAAAAATGGTTATGGCAGTCCCCGGGATGAGTATAATATGACCACTGTATTATATATAGGAGAAAAGAAAGCCGAGTTTGCCCTGTTAAACGTAGAAACCCGCACCCTGGAATATTACAATCAGAAAACCGGGCTTATCACTAAAAAAGCGAGTTTTCCGAGCGATACCTATCTGCCATCCAGGTTGAACCTGGCCTATGCGAATGGAATTGTGTTCGTTTTTGACATGGATCAACGCGTATGGATGGGTTTTAAATAGTATTCATTTCTCCGGGTCAGGATTTTTCCTCCCCCGAAAAAAGGTCCCGCGCCTTCGGCGCGGGACCTTTTTTATTTCAGGCAATATTTTTTTATAAATAAACGATGATAAAGTCTTTTGGACTTCAACTACTTAGGACTTTCCGTATTCCTCCTAAGTAGAACCTCGTAGAATTACTATTGCAAATACGTAGTTTCTGATACTATTTTTACCTCGTATTTGATCCGAACCTTATGATGAATGACAGTCCTGCACACGTAGATTTCACATCGCAACTTCACTTCATCATTTACCGGAACAAATCGTAAAAGAACGAAAACCTGGCTAATCACCAGAAGAACCTTTTCCAATTTTCCGTAGAAAGATCAGTTTTGATTCATTCGTAAACCCTAAAAGATGAAACTGAATTCTACCCTTACCCGTGAAAACGTATTTGTCATCCTGATGACAATGTGCTTCACCTTCGTTTTCCAAGTGGCCACTGCGCAGATCTCTACGGTTTGTACAGATCCCACGAACTTTATCTACGGTTTGTCCGGTAGCGGAGAGATTCGTGAGATCAACGTCAACACCGGCGCCAGCGGTACCCTGGTAAAAAAC
>JANRLV010000053.1:0-8902 GCA_033762195.1 Chitinophagaceae bacterium
CCTCTGGCTACTCTAATAATAAATTTTTGCAAATCTATAAAAATAATAATTTTCTGTCGCCAGTGGCGCGGGGTTTTGCGTGCGAGACCAGTGGTCTCGCACAGCAAGCCTCCGTCATCCGTCATCTGTCATCTGTCCTCCGTCATCCAACATCCAACATCCAACATCCAACATCCACCTCCCGGGAATCCCGTATTTTTGCCACGCAAATGAACAATCCGAAAAGATACCTCATTACCTCGGCCCTGCCCTATGCCAATGGATTGAAACACATAGGTCATCTGGCAGGGGCTTATATTCCGGCCGATATCTATGTCCGCTATTTACGGGCGCAAAAAAGGGACGTGGTTTTTGTCTGTGGCAGTGATGAACATGGCACCGCCATCCCCATTCAGGCCATGAAGGAAGGCACTACCCCCCGCGCCATTATTGACAAGTACCATCAGGCGATGAAGGAAGATTTTGCCGATCTGGGCATTTCCTTTGACATCTATCACCGGACCAGTGACCCGCTTCACCATGAAACTGCTCAGGAATTTTTCCAATACCTGAACGAAAGAGGAGAACTGGAAACCAAAGAGACCGAACAATATTTTGATGAATCGGCCAAGACCTTTTTGGCTGACCGCTATATCAAGGGCACTTGTCCCGTTTGTGGCAGCGACCGGGCCTATGGTGATCAATGTGAAAACTGTGGCAGCACTCTGAGCCCCGATGAATTGATCAATCCGGTTAGCACACTGAGCGGCCAACCCCCTATCAAGAAAAAAACCACACATTGGTACCTCCCACTTGGAAAGCATGAGGCATTTTTACGGCAATGGATAATTGAAGACCATAAAGATGATTGGCGCGGAACAGTTATTGGCCAGTGTAAAAGCTGGATCGATGGTGGTTTGCAATCACGTGCGGTTACCCGCGACCTGGATTGGGGTATCCGCGTGCCTGTTTCGGCAGGAACCGAGGCCACAACAGAGGCCGTGGATGGGAAAGTACTTTATGTATGGTTTGATGCCCCGATCGGGTATATCAGTGCCACGAAACAATGGGCCATTGATAATGAAAAGGATTGGAAACCTTATTGGTACGACAAGGATACCAAACTGGTGCACTTTATAGGAAAAGACAATATTGTTTTCCATTGCATCATATTCCCGGTCATGCTCCAATTGCATGGGAATATCTTGCCGGATAATGTCCCGGCCAATGAATTCCTTAACCTGGAAGGCGATAAAATGAGTACCAGTCGCAACTGGAAACTCGATATGCGTGATTATATCCAGGATTTTGTAAAGAAAGAAAACGGGGGCGGCCAGTGTGTTGATATGCTTCGATATTATCTTACACAGATCGCTCCGGAGACCAAGGACAGCGAATTTACCTGGAAGGGGTTTCAGGATGCCGTAAACAGTGAACTGGTGAGCATCTATGGCAATTTTGTCAACCGTACCTGGGTTTTGATGCACAAACTTTGTGGCGGTAAAGTTCCCCGCTATCATGCAGAAAAGGCAGATGACCTGGACAAAGATTTGGAAAATGACATCAAGGCTGCCAAAGAACGGGTAGAAGGATTGTTGGAACAATATAAATTCCGGGAAGCGCTATTTGAAGTAATCGATCTGAGCCGAAAGGGCAATCAATATATGCAGAAGAAAGAACCCTGGATCCTGGCCAAGACGATCAGTGAAAACCCCGATCAGCAATTATTGATCGATAATTGCCTGCATTATTGTCTTCAGTTAACCGCCAATCTCGCCATACTCATCAATCCCTTCCTTCCCAACACAGCCTCCCGCATGTGTCATATGATGAAAGTGGTGGACAAGATGCTGGATTGGAAAAATGCCGGGTCTGTCAAATTACTTAGCGTGGGGTACACTCTGCGGGCACCTGAACTTTTGTTCCGGAAGATTGAAGATGAAGAGATCAAGGCACAGGTGGAAAAATTAAAGGCCCACTCCACCCCACCGCCCGCACAAACCATTCAAACAAAAAAAGTGGAAGAGAAAAAAGAAACAGTGGCACCCGCCGCCAAATCCGAGATCCAGTATGATGATTTTGCCAAACTGGATCTCCGTATCGGAACCATCATCGCCGCCGAAAAAGTGGAGAAAGCAGATAAATTGTTAAAACTTCAGGTGGATATGGGTACCGAGACACGCACCATCGTTTCCGGTATAGCGATGCATTTTACCCCGGAAGAAATTGTTGGCAAACAAGTGACTGTTGTTGCCAACCTCGCTCCTCGAAAAATGCGCGGCATCGAAAGCCAGGGAATGATCCTGATGGCGGAAGACAAAGCCGGCAAATTGCATTTTCTGCATACAGAGCATAAAGTGGAACCCGGAGCCGGCGTTTCTTAAATTTCAAATATTATTTATCAAAAGCCCTGGATTAAAAGACATCCAGGGCTTTTTTATGCCCAATATCTGGCTTGGTTGTTGACTCCTAGATTAATTAGAAAAAAAAACAAAAAGTGGTTACATCTTAAACTCCGGCGGTTACCAATTACTAACCCAAGCTGCTATTTGGAAGAATTTCTCTTTCCACCAAAGAGCCCTTTTAACCTAAACAACCAATTATTATGCGAAAGATGAACCTTGCGCGTTCTCTTGTTGCGGCCATTGCTGTAATCTTAACCCTATGGGCCTGTAAACATGAGATACTCTACCCCAATCCGACAGACGGTGGAGGTACAGGAGGTGGTACAACCGGTGGAACCCAACCCTGCAGCCCCGATTCCGTTTATTTCCAACAGCAGATCCTTCCTCTAATTGTGTCCAATTGTGCCAAGAGTGGTTGCCATGATGCCGCTTCACATGTGGAAGGGTTGAACCTCACCACCTACGCGGGTATCATGAAGATCGTGAAGCCCAGCAATCCGGGAGGTAGCGAACTATTGAGTGTGATTGTTACCAACGATCTCGGCAATCGTATGCCACCGCCCCCCGATCCGAAAATGCCCCAGGACCAGATCAACCTGATCACCAAATGGATTCAGCAAGGAGCCAAGAACAATTCCTGCAGCAGTGCCTGTGATTCAACCCTGTTTACCTTTTCAGGAGCAATCAAACCATTGATCACTGCTCAGTGCCAGGGATGCCACATGGGATCCGCAGCGGGTGGCGGTATTGACCTGAGTACATATAATGGGGTGAAAGCAGCAGCAGACAATGGTAAACTATGGGGTTCGATTCACAAGGATCCAGGTTTCTCACCCATGCCCCCAGCCGGTACAGGATTAAGTACCTGCCAACTTACTCAGTTCAAAAAATGGATTGATGCGGGTGCTCCCAATAATTAATGAATTAAGAACTATAGAAAAAACACAACATGAAAATCGGAAGAAAGTCGATCGCCCTACTTGGAATCCTGGGAATGATGACCATGGCAGGTTGTTATTACGACATCGAAGCAGAGCTATATCAAATGAACAATACAGCCTGTGACACAACAGGGGTGACCTACTCCAACACGGTCGCTCCCCTGATGCAGGCCCAGTGTGTGAGTTGCCATAGCGCCTCTTTTGCTTCTGGCAATATAGCACTTGATACCTATGCCGCGGTCAGAACCTCCGCTCTCAATGGAAGTTTATATGGATCCATTAATTACAGTGGTGGGTTCAGCCCCATGCCTCAGGGAGGCAATAAAGTGAATGCCTGTACCATCCAAAAGATCAAAGCCTGGGTGAATGCCGGCGCGCCCAACAACTAAAACACACCACCATGAAAAAAAGAACCATCCTGTTTTCTTTTATCGGACTGCTTGTGGCAGCCGGTGCCCTTTACGGGTATTTGGTTTATACAAAAGGAAACAAGGACCTCGCGAATGTAAAACCGGCGCTGACCATTGAGGCCGAAAAACTGGTGCAGGAATTTACCAGCAACGAAAAGGCGGCGAATCAAAAATACCTGCCCAAGGAAGAATACATTATTGATGTTACCGGAACCGTGAAATCAATCAACAAGGATGAACGTGGTAAAACGACCCTGGTACTGCAGGCCTCCGCATCGGATATGTCATCCGTTCAATGCGCGATTGACTCCACCCATGTGAAAGACCTTACCGTTTTAAGTACAGGCGCTTCTGCCCGCGTAAGAGGCGTTGTTACAGGTTTTAATAGTGACGAATTGCTGGGCTCCGATGTTTTCCTTGCCCGGTGTGTGCTTATTCAACAATAATCAGCCATTCAAAATTTCAAAACAACAAACATGAAAAAGACGATCATCACCCTGGTAGCCCTTGCAATCACCAGCAGCCAGTTGCTGGCCCAGGACAAGTATTTTACAAAAACCGGTACCATATTCTTTGAGTGTACCAAATCTCCCCTGGAGAAGATTGAAGCTACGAATGGAAACACCACCTGTGTGGTAGATACCAAGACCGGGAACATGCAATTTGCCGTGCAAATGAAAGGTTTTGAATTCAAGAGAGCGCTGATGCAGGAGCATTTCAATGAAAACTATGTGGAAAGCCACAAATTCCCCAAAGCAGAATTCAAAGGGCAGGTATCCAATAACGGCGATATCAATTACGCAAAGGATGGTGAGTATACGGCCAAAGTAAAGGGCAAACTTACCATGCACGGGGAAACCCGGGATGTAGAGACCAGCGGAAAGGTGAGTGTAAAAGGAGGCAAGGTCAATCTCCTCGCTACTTTCCAGATCCTTTTATCCGACTTTAAAGTGAGTATTCCATCTGTGGTGAGTGACAAGATATCCAATACGGTCAATATCAAAGTGGATTGTGCACTTGAGCCCCTGAAATAAAATCATTTTCATTCCATAGTATAAACTGTTCATATGCCTTCCATACGCCTCCAACTGTTTGGTATCCTGTTTACGCTAACCTCTTTGTCCAGTTATGCCCAGGATGAGGATCTGCTTAGCCTGGTGGGTGACGATAAACCTAAAAAGGAACATGTAGATTATGCGTTTAAATCCTCACGGGTAATTATGAGCCAGAGTATGGAACTGATCCGGCCGGGGGTAATGGATTTCCGAATCCTGCACCGCTTTGGTTCCATTGACAAAGGGGCCTATGAAATGTTTGGGCTTGATAATGCCACCATGCGTATGGGACTGGATTTTGGGATCACCAAAAACTTTATGCTGGGGGTTGGCCGGAGTACCAATAAAAAGGAGTTTGACGGGTTCCTGAAATACCGGCTTGTCCATCAATCCAAAAACGGAGGTCTCCCCTTTTCCGTTGTAGTCGTTGCAGGGGGTACGCTCAATTCGCTGAAATGGGCGGATACAACCCGCAAAAACTTCTTTACCTCCCGGATGGCCTATTATGGACAGATCATCATTGGCAGCAAGCTGTCGGAATCCATTACGCTTCAGGTGATGCCAACCGTACTTCACAGAAATCTTGTTCCTGATTTTGCCGATCCCAGTGACCTGATAGCCGTTGGTGTTGGCGGTCGCATACGGCTGAGTAACCGCGTTTCGCTAACTGCTGACTACCTGTACCGCGTAAACCCCAATAAGGCCGACGGTACGCGAGATCCTCTATCCATCGGATTTGATATTGAAACCGGTGGCCACGTATTTCAACTGCATTTTAGCAATGCCCTGGGAATGAATGAACGATCTTTCCTCACGGAAACAACCGGACAATGGGGCAAGGGTGAAATTCAATTCGGATTTAATATTATGCGGGCTTTCCAGATTAATAAAAAGGAAAAGAAGAACAAATAGGCTGCAACTAAAACGACAGAGGCACAGAGACGCGGAGAAATGACTTTTTCTCCGCGTCTCTGTGCCTCTGTCGTAATTCAAGGAATATATATTCCCAATTTTCTCTATCTTCGAAGTAAATAGTTGCATAACTAACTATTTTTATTTCGAAAATACTTATATATGAACCGCATCATTAAGAAGGTAGCAGTTTTAGGCAGTGGTGTCATGGGTAGCCGTATCGCTTGTCATTTTGCCGGGATCGGCGTACAGGTTTTATTATTGGATATTGTTCCAGCCGATGCCAGGGAAAGTAAAGACGCCAAAGCCAGAAACAAGATCGTCAATGACTCCCTCACGGCGGCTATTAAATCGAATCCCTCTCCTGTTTATCATAAGGATGTGGCCAGGAAGATCAGTACCGGCAATTTTGATGACAACATGAAAGAGATCGGTGCCTGTGACTGGATCATTGAGGTAGTGGTAGAGCGACTGGACATCAAACAACAGGTATTTGAACAGGTAGAAAAATACCGGAAACCCGGCACCCTTATAACCTCCAATACCTCGGGTATCCCCATTCATATGATGACGGAGGGAAGAACTGAGGATTTCAAGAAACACTTTTGTGGCACTCACTTCTTCAATCCACCGAGATACCTGCGGCTGCTGGAGATCATCCCTACCCCGCACACAGATCCATCCATTGTGGAATTTCTGATGCATTATGGAGACCTTTTTCTGGGAAAAACAACGGTATTGTGCAAGGACACGCCTGCCTTTATCGCCAACCGGATTGGGGTATTTGGGATGATGGCCATTATGAAAGTCATGGAGCAATTGGGGTTGACGGTAGATGAGGTAGATGCACTGACCGGCCCTATCGTGGGTCGTCCAAAGTCAGCCACTTTCCGCACAGCGGATGTGGTGGGTATTGATACGCTGGTAAAAGTGGCCAACGGAGTAGCAGAAAATTGTCCGCAAGATGAGGCCCGCGCGATTTTTACCATACCCACCTGGCTGAATAAATTAGTAGAGAACAAATGGCTGGGGGACAAATCGGGCCAGGGATTTTTTAAGAAAGTAAAAACGCCAGATGGCAAGAGTGATATTCAGACCCTGAACCTGAGCACTTTTGAATATGCCCCACGGGTCAAATCAAAATTTGCCACGCTTGAAACGGCCAAACCGGTGGATGACCTTCACCAACGTTTGAAGATGTTGGTAGCCGGCACCGACAAAGCGGGTGAGTTTTATCGCCTGTTCCATTATCACCTTTTTTCCTATATCTCCCACCGCATTCCGGAAATCAGTGATGAACTGTACCGTGTTGACGACGCGATGATGGCAGGTTTTGGTTGGGAAATCGGTGCCTTTGAAAGCTGGGATACGCTGGGTGTGGCGCGTACCGTGGAGGCCATGAACAAAGCCGGTTTTACCGTTGCCGCCTGGGTAACAGATATGCTCGCTGCCGGACATACCCAGTTTTATAAAGTGGAAAAGGGACAAAGATTGGCTTATGACCCCGCTTCCAAATCCTACAAACCACTTCCGGGTGGTGAGGCCTTTATGGTGATGAGCAACAGGGCCGATAAATTGGTATGGAAAAACGGAAGCTGCAAACTCTATGATTTGGGAGATGATGTGCTCGGCTTGCAGTGGAATACCAAAATGGGTAGTATCGGTGGGGATGTGCTGAGTGGTATCCAGATGGGAATTGAAAAGGCAGAGAAGGATTTCAAAGGCCTGGTGATCGCTAATGAAGGGCCCAACTTTAGTGCCGGCGCCAATGTGGGTATGATCTTTATGCTGGCGATTGACCAGGAATATGATGAGCTCGACCTCGCGATACGCATGTTTCAACAAACTATGATGCGGGTACGCTACTCGGGCATCCCGGTGGTGACAGCTCCTCATGGACTGACATTGGGAGGTGGATGCGAACTAAACCTGCACGCGGATAAATGTTGCCCGGCCGCAGAAACCTATACCGGGTTGGTGGAATTGGGTGTGGGATTGATTCCCGGTGGTGGCGGAACCAAAGAGTTTGTATTGCGTGCTTCGGATGAAATGCATGAAGATGAGCCGGAGACGATCACATTAAAAAACAGGTTTCTTTCCATTGCTACGGCAAAAGTGGCTACTTCCGCCCATGAAGCCTTTGACCTGGGCATCTATCGTAAAGGACTTGATGAGATCGTACTCAACCAGGGACGTCGTGTGGCAGAAGCCAAAAAATCGGTATTGGAAATAGCCGGTAGCGGATATGTAGCCCCGGTGCAACGAAAGGATATAAAAGTGTTGGGACGCTCCGCCCTTGGCGCCCTGTATGCAGGGATCAATGGCATGTGGCGGGGTAATTATGCCACCGATCATGATGTAGTAGTGGCTAAAAAATTGGCCTTTGTGATGTGTGGAGGCGATCTGAGTGAAGCAAGCACGGTTTCTGAACAATATTTGCTCGACCTGGAGAGGGAAGCATTTCTATCCTTGTGCGGAGAAAAGAAAACCCTGGAGCGCATTCAAAGTGTGCTCAAAAGCGGAAAACCTATCCGCAATTAAAAACGCTGGGTGACGCAGCGTTACCCGGAGAATACGATAATGGGTACTGTAGAAATTATTAATACCAACGCGCAACTCCTTATCCGGTCGCATATTGTCACCTATGGTAATGCCGCTGACCTGGAAACAACCAAATATATCCGCGAAGAGATCGAAGACCTATGGAATGAACCTAAAGCCCAGGTTCGTTTAGCAGGAAAATATTATGCAGTCCGGTTTCTGATCACCGCCGAATTGAAGCGGGAACTTATGGAAATGGAGGTGCTCCAAAATCTCGATCCCCGCAATAATTTCTTTCGCATCGAAGAATATTCTTCTGTACATATTTCCTTTGTTGACAGTATTGGTTGTAACACCGGGTATTTCAAAAAAGACAACCTGTACACAGGTTCTACCACGGCGGCACATGAATATGGACACACAATCGGGTTGGAGCACCCGGATGACCTGGACATACGAGGAATGGGAACACCGGGCATCATGTATCCCCGTGGTACACTGGTAGACCCGGCATTTCAATATGAACCTGATAAACCGGCAGGAGAAAAAGGGGGAACCATGCATCCGATCCACCGGAGAGTACGGTCATCGGATATTGAAGCGCTGCGATTAGAAAAGCTACGGTATAAAAATGGAGTGGGGATATTGGGGGAGTTTAC
>JANRLV010000054.1:0-10089 GCA_033762195.1 Chitinophagaceae bacterium
TCCAGGTCAACCATGTTTCCGGCTTCTTTGGCGGCCTGGGTTCCACTGTTCATGGATACACCTACATCGGCCTGTGCCAGTGCCGGGGCATCATTGGTGCCATCACCCATCATGGCCACGAGTTTTCCGGAGGCCTGTTCATTTCGGATATAATTCATTTTGTCTTCGGGTTTGGCCTCGGCAATGAAATCATCGACGCCCGCTTTTTCCGCAATGTATTTTGCCGTGAGGGGGTTATCACCCGTAACCATCACGGTCTTTACGCCCATTTTGCGTAATCTTTCAAAGCGCTCCTGAATACCGGGTTTAATGATATCCTGTAATTCGATCACCCCTTTTATTTCTTCATTAACGGCTACGACGAGTGGGGTGCCGCCATTGGCAGCAATTTCTTTTACTTTTAATTCGATCACTTCCGGCACGTTATTCCCATGCTGAACCACCAGATTGCGTATACTGTCAAAAGCGCCTTTGCGTATCCGAAGTCCTTGTGGTGTATCGACACCTGAACTTCGGGTTTCAGCGGTAAATCGGACAAATTGATAACCGGAGAGGTCGGTTGGCAGATGGAGTTGTGCATTGGCATGCTGCCGTGCCAATTCAAGGATGGACTTGCCTTCGGGTGTTTCATCTGACAACGAACTCAAGGCTGACCATTGGATAAAATCGCTATCGCTGGTTTCGCTGGCTGCAAAAAAATGGGTGGCTTTGCGGTTTCCGATGGTGATGGTGCCTGTCTTATCCAACAATAATACATCCACATCACCGGCTGTTTCCACCGCCTTACCGCTCTTAGCGATCACATTGGCCCGTAAGGCACGGTCCATTCCCGCTATGCCGATCGCGGATAATAAACCACCAATGGTGGTAGGTATCAGGCAAACGAACAGGGAGATGTACGCAGCAATGGTAACAGGTGTATTGGCGTAATCCGCGAAGGGTTTGAGTGTAACCACAACGATTACAAAAATGAGGGTGAAGGCAGCGAGAAGGATAGTCAGGGCGATCTCATTGGGTGTTTTTTGCCGGGAGGCCCCTTCCACCAGGGCGATCATTTTATCCAGAAATGATTCACCGGGGGCAGTGGTCACACGCACCACGATACGGTCACTCAATACTTTGGTGCCTCCGGTGACGGAAGATCGGTCACCACCAGCTTCACGAATCACGGGTGCCGACTCGCCGGTAATGGCAGATTCATCGATGGTGGCAATGCCTTGTTCGATCTCCCCATCCATGGGAATGATATCTCCCGCCTCACAGACAAATAGATCATTCAGCTTAAGTGAAGAAGAGGAAACGGTTTGGTATTCTTTTCCGCTTAGTTTTTTTGCCGGAGTGTCCTCTCTCGTCCGGCGCAGACTTTCGGCCTGGGCCTTGCCCCGGGCTTCAGCAAGTGCTTCGGCAAAATTGGCAAACAATACGGTGATCAACAGGATGAGGAAGATGATAAGATTATAGGTCAGACTATCTTCGGATCTTTCACCGGTGATCATTTGATAGATACAGACAACAAGCATGATGGCCGTACCGATCTCGACCGTAAACATGACCGGGTTTCGGAATAGACGAACGGGATTTAATTTGAGGAAGGATTGGCGAATAGCCGTGCCCATCATGGCAGGATCAAATAGTTTGATATTTCGGGTATGTTTCGACATGTTGTGAATGTTTATCTGTTGTTTATTTCATGGAAAAATATTCAGCCAATGGCCCAAGGGCCAGGGCAGGCAGATAGGAAAGCGCGGTAAGGATGAGGATGACCGTTAAGGTCATGACACCAAATGTGAGCGAGTCGATCCGAAGTGTACCGGGAGAATCAGGGATGTATTTTTTATTGGCCAGCCATCCAATGATGGCAATGGGTCCAATGATGGGTAAATAACGCCCGAGTAGCAATACGATACCTGTGGTATAATTCCAGAACGGGTTATTATCAGCAAGTCCTTCAAAACCGCTGCCATTATTGGCATTGGCGGATGTGTATTCATACAATACCTCTGAAAAACCATGATAAGAAGGGTTGTTGGGCCAGGCACCGGGTTTTACCGTCCAGGCCAATTCGGGGTGATGCGCTACTAAATATATAGCCAGGGCTGTAAACCCTTTGATAAGAAAGGCCGACAGCAGGGTGATCAAAGCGGCAATTTTTACTTCCCGTGATTCAACTTTATGTCCCATGAATTCCGGTGTACGTCCTACCATCAACCCCGAAATAAAAACCGCGATGATGATGAATATAAAATAATTGAGTATCCCCACACCAACCCCGCCATAAAGGGCATTGATCATCATATCCAATAAAACCACCGCCCCCGAGAGCGGAGTCAGGCTATCATGCATGCCATTTACCGAACCATTGGAAGTAGAAGTAGTGGCCACTGACCAGAATGCGGTAGCGGGGGCGCCGAGCCGAACCTCTTTACCTTCCAAACTTCCTGCAGTTTGGGCGATTCCAAGTTGATCTATCGCCGGATTTCCTTTCGATTCAAAATAAATATTGATGATGCAGAAACTGACAAACAACAGGGTCATTACCCCGAAGATGACGTACGCCAGTTTCTTTTTCTGAATATAAAAACCCAGGGCAAAGACCAGGGCGATCGGGATCAAAAGGATCGCAATGGTTTCAGCGGCATTGGTCCAGTAATTGGGATTTTCCAGCGGATGCGAAGCGTTTACACCAAACCATCCGCCACCATTTGTTCCCAGTTGTTTAATGGCGATCATGCCTGCGGCGGGACCGCGGGATACCTGTACCGTATCACCTTGCAACGTAATGATCGAATCTTTGCCATCATAACTGGAGGGGGTACCCTGAAAGGTCAGGAAGATAGCTAACAGAAGACTAAGTGGGAGGAGAATCCTGGTAATGCTTTTTACCAGGTAGTTCCAAAAATTACCAAGGCTCTGGGTGGTCTTGTGTTTCATGCCATTCAGCAAGGCTACCAGACAGGCCATGCCGGTGGCGGCGCTGACAAACTGCAGAAAGGTGATTACAAATAATTGGGTGAAATATGTAAGTCCTGATTCACCTGAATAGTGTTGCAGGTTGCAATTCACGAGGAAACTGACGGCGGTATTAAAAGCCAGGTCAACCGTTTGACCGGCATTGCCATCCGGGTTGAGCGGGAGTTTATCCTGAAAGATCAAGAGCACCATCGCATAGACCAGCCAGAGCGCATTGATGGTTAACATCGCCTTGAGGAATTGTTTCCAGTTCATGGGATCACGTGGATCTATCCCGCTCGTGCGAAACAAGAACCGCTCCAGTGGCGCCATAAAATCAAGCAAGGTCTTTTCCCCGGCATATACACGAGCGATGTATTTCCCCAAAGGGAAGGCAAGAATTATGGTGACGAGGAATATGAGGGCTACGCCAAAAATTTCTCCATTCATGGGTTCAGAATTTTTCCGGTTTAAGCAAAACAAAAAGCAGATAGGCAAAAACGCCGAGGGCAATGAGAAAGAGGATGTTCATCATGGATGACCTTATTGGTGACCCGGAACAGATCACGAAACGGATGCCAGAGCCAATCTGAGCAACCAATCACTGATTTTGAAGGAATTAATAACTATTAAATAGGGGTAAATGGAAGAATGACCTTTTCATTTTGAAAAACACCCTGTCATTTTGAAAGGGTTTCATCCAACTTGTATTCTTCGATCTTGCGATAGAGTGTGGTGAGCCCGATACCTAACTGTTCGGCTGCCTTTGTTTTGTTTCCTTTGGTAAGGGTCAGCACATGGGCGATATGTCTTTTTTCCATATCGGCGAGGTTGGTGGAGAATTCGGCCTGGTTTGTTTTTTTCAGTTCGGGCGGAAGATGGTCAACCAGTAATTCATCTCCCGGCGCAAGGATCATGGCGCGTTCGATCACATTCTTGAGTTCGCGGATATTTCCTTTCCAGCGGTATTGCTGAAGGGCTTGCAAAAAAGCGGGGGAAATGGTATGGGCGAGTGAATGGGTTTTATTTGAAAGTTGGAGCAGGAAATGATCGGCCAGTATGGGGATATCGGACTGTCTTTCGCGCAAAGAGGGAAGATGAATGGCAAATACGTTCAGGCGATAGAATAGATCTTCGCGAAACCGGCCTTCTTTAACCTCGGTGGTCAGGTCACGATGTGTGGCAGCAATCAACCGGATATTTACTTTGATGGTTTTTGTATCTCCCACTTTGATGAATTCGCCTGTTTCAAGCACCCGAAGCAATTTTGCCTGCAGGTCAAGTGGCATTTCCCCGATCTCATCCATGAACAGGGTGCCCAGGTGTGCTTCTTCCATCAACCCTTTTTTGTCTTTATTGGCGCCGGTAAAGGCACCGGCTTTGTGCCCAAACAATTCACTTTCGAGAATGTCTCTGCCAAAGGCGCTGCAATTGATGGCGACAAAGGGTTGTTTATTTCTACCTCCAGCCTGGTGAATGGCCTGGGCAAATACCTCTTTACCTGTTCCTGTTTCCCCGGTAAGTAATACCGTGGAATCGGTGCTGGCCACTTTCCGGGCCAGGGCAACCACTTCCCGAATAACCGGTGATTCTCCAATGATCGAATCAAAACTGTATTTTTTCGCTACTCTTTTTTCGAGGTGTTTGAGTTTTCGGCGGAGTAAGATCTGATCCTGTAAACGGTGGAGCAAGGGGATGAGCCGGTCATTGTCATTTCCTTTTACGAGATAGTCATAGGCCCCGTTTCGGATGGCTTGTATCCCATCGGGGATATTTCCATAGGCGGTGAGCATCACGATCTCAATCTCTGCATTGGATTTTTTTATCTCGGGAATAAAATCCACTCCATTGCCATCCGGCAGGCGTACATCACACAAGACAATGTCGACGGATTGTGTTTGAAGTAATTTTCGCGCTTCGGCTAAATGACCTGCTTCGTACACAGGAAACCCTTCCAATTTGAGGATGCGTCCGGTAAGTTGCCGGAGCTGTTGTTCATCATCGATGAGAAGAATGGAAATGGCCGGGGACATGCCGCAAAGTTACTGGTATCCCCACACAAAACTTCCCCAATAGCTTTGCCATTGGGCCCTGGGGTCTTTGTCCAACCGGATCATATGAACCGAACTGATCATCCATTGGCCGTTGGTGTAGACCGGAAAAGCAACCTGTCCATTTTCATCTGTCTGGAGGTCGGTCATTTTCGATTGGCCTCCGGCGCGGTGCCAGATCTTGACCAGCCCATTGGCCAGCGCTTTTTTCTGGAAAAACAATTTAGCCCGGAGTGTATCCCCGTCTTTCAACAGATAGGGGTTGGATTGGGGAATGATATCGAGTGGGAGTGCGGTCGCGGTCTTAAACACATTGTTTTGGATAGAACCGATCTGGAGCAGTGTTTTTGAACAACGCTGATAATATTCGCGGCCAATGCTGTCGGTCTCCCCGTTCTCAGCGCGATAGCGAATGGTATTTTCCAGGCCGTCTTCTTTTAAATATTCGGTGAATTTCGCGGGCTCCAGTTCAATAAAAGAGTTGGTGCTGTTAAAGGCGATTAAGGCATTTCCTTCGTCGTAGATATTTAATTGGAGGGAGTCGCCACTGGCCCCGGTGAGATGATCGGAGATATTGGCTTGCACGCCACCATAATAGAGTTGGAGGGAATTGATCTTTTCTTTGTTGCCTTTCCAGTTCTCGCCTTCAAAGTTCTCACCCACATAGAAACGGATATTGACGGATTCGCCTCTTTTATACATGAATTTTTCCGGTTGGAGCCAAAACTCGTGCGCGCTGGTCAATATCAGGAGAATCAAAAGGAGTGAATAGTTCCCTATTTTTCTCATGGCGTGATAAATTATTAATTATTGATTATGGGGTAATTGAAATTAATAATTCACTTCAGCAGATCATCCATATTCCGGTCATTCGAAATCTTTCCTCTTTCTTCCAGCATCCGCATTTCCTTGGCATCTTTAAGGAATTCCGAAGCGAATATGAAGTCGTTGAGTCGCTGATTTTTACTAAAGATGATCTCGCGTTTACTGCCTTCCCATTCCTTACGCCCCTGGTACATATAAAGGATATAGTCACCGGTTTCCATGACGCTGTTCATATCATGCGTATTCACCACGGTGGTGATATTGTATTCTTTGGTGATCTCCTGGATCAGTTTATCGATCACCATGGCGGTTTGGGGATCCAACCCGGAATTGGGTTCATCCACAAAAAGGTATTTGGGATTGAGGACAATGGCCCGGGCAATGCCCACCCTTTTTTTCATCCCGCCACTGAGTTCGGCCGGAAATTTCTTATTGGTATCTTTCAGGTTCACGCGATCCAGCACCTCATTCACCCGTTCCAGCTTTTTGGAAAAAGAATCCCGGGTGAACATGTTCAGCGGGAACATGACATTCTCTTCTACGGTTAAACTATCAAATAAAGCAGAGCCCTGAAAAAGCATACCGATCTCTTTCCGGATCTCGGTCTTTTCAGCCCGGCTCATTTGAATAAAATCATGTCCATGATAAAGAATCTCCCCCTGTTCGGGGACAAAAAGCCCGACCATGCATTTCATCAAAACGGTCTTACCACTTCCGCTTGTGCCGATGATAAGGTTGCATTGTCCTGCCTTCATCACGGAGCTGACATCTTCGATTACGACCTTGTCGTTAAAACTCTTCTTTATGTTCTTTAATTCGATCATGGTTACAAGAGTAGGGCGGCGAGTACATAGTCAGCAAAAAGGATGAGTATACAACTGATCACCACCGCGCGGGTACTTGACCTGCCGATCTCCAGGGCTCCTCCTTTTACATAATATCCAAAGTAAGCGGGTATGCTGGAAAGAATAAAGGCAAAAGTGTAGGCTTTGGCCAGAGCAAAGATGACATTGAAGGGCATAAAGCCATCCAGCAGACCCTTGTCAAAGGTGCTGTTGGAAAGGATATTGGCCGCAGAGCCGGCCAACCGGCCTCCCCAGATTCCCAGTACCGCGGCGATCACCACAAGCATCGGAATCACCACGAGGGCGCCCAATACTTTGGGTAAAATGAGATAGGTTTTTGTGTTGACCCCCATGATTTCCAGGGCGTCGATCTGTTCACTCACCCGCATATTCCCCAGTTCACTCGCGATCTTACTGCCTACCACACCGGCCAGTACAATACATACCAGGGTAGGGGCAAATTCAAGTATCACGGTATCGCGTACGATCTGGGCGATGGTTGACTTGGGAATGATCGGACTGATCAACTGATAGGCGGTTTGAACCGTAGATACCGCACCCATGAAGAAAGAGATGATGATCACGATACCCAGGGAGCCGATCCCGATCTCGGAGCACTGGTGCATAAATTCCTTCCAGTACATCTTGGCGTTCTCCGGGCGTGAGAACATGCCTTTGATCATTAATAGGTAACGGCCTATGTCGGTGAAAATGGTCATATTGGTGAGTCAAAGATAGGGGAAATGGGGGAGGGATGGAGGATGACAGATGACGGATGACGGATGACGGATGACGGATGTCAGATGTTGGATGTTGGAGGGCGGAAGACTGTTGCCAATTAAAAGAGTTCCAATTTGAAATGACATTTCGGATTAAAGTCGGTCATCCGTCATCCGTCATCCGTCATCAGTCATCCAACCTCCAACATCCAACATCCAACATCCAACCTCCAACATCCGTCATCAGTCATCAGTCCTCCGCCCTCCCTACTCCTCATACTCCTTCACCACCCTCGACCTTTTCCACCACTTGGAGGTCTTTACGATCTCGCGGGTGAGGGTCTTGGTCTTGGTTTGTGCATCTACCGCGGCAATGATGGCCATATTGACGATACTTCGCACTGAACTACCCAATTGAAGGATATGTACAGGCTTTTTAAGTCCCAGGAGGATGGGACCAATAGCATCTGCTGTTCCCAGTTCCTTAAGCAGGTTATAGGCCACGTTACCCGAGGCCAAATTGGGGAAGATCAGGGTATTGACATCTTTGTCGACCAATTCGGAGAATGGGTAATTGTCTTTTATAAGCTCTTTATTAAAGGCGACGCTGGCCTGCATTTCTCCATCCACGATAAGGGAGGGCATTTTTTGTTTGACGATCTCCCGGGCTTTGGCTACCAGCCGCGCTTCGGGTGAATTGCTGCTTCCAAAATTGGAATAGCTCAGCATCGCGATCCGCGGGGTGATATTGAAATTGCGAATTTCGCGGGCCACCAGCAGGGTGATCTCGGCCAATTCCTCGGCCGTTGGGTTGAAATTCACTGTTGTGTCGGCAAAGAAAAGCGGGCCTTTATTGGTCAGCATGAGGTACATACCTGCTATCTTCTGGGTACTGTCCTCGGTGCCGATGGCTTGCAGGGCAGGTTTGATCGTATCGGGATAGTTCCGGGTAAGTCCGGAGATCATGGCATCCGCATCGCCACATTCCACCATCATACAACCAAAGTAGTTACGGTCGCGCATGATCTTTCTGGCCTCATAGGCGTTGAAGCCTTTTCTCCCTCTTTTTTTGAAAAACAGGTCCGCATATTCCGTTCTTTTTTCTTCGGTATCCTCGCTGCGGGGATCCAGAATGGGCAAACCTTCCAGGTCAACGCTGTTGGCTTCGGCGATGGTGCGAATTTTGGATTCATCGCCTAACAGGATGGGGTAACCGATTCCTTCATCAAAGATGATCTGGGCGGCTTTGAGGATCTTGACATTGTCTGCCTCGGCAAATACAATTCGTTTGGGATCTTTCCGGGCCTTGTTACCGAGTACACGAAGCACCTGGTTATCGAGCCCCAGGCGTTTATTGAGTTCGTTGCTGTATGCTTCCCAATCCTGAATGACATGTTTGGCCACTCCGCTTTCAATGGCGGCTTTGGCTACCGCGGGAGCCACGGTAGAGAGCAAACGGGGATCAAGGGGTTTTGGAATGATATAAGCAGGTCCAAAACTGATATTCTGTTCATTATACGCCATGTTCACAATATCAGGCACAGGCGTTTTGGTAAGATCGGCGAGTGCTTTTACGGCTGCCAGTTTCATGGCTTCATTAATAGCGGTGGCGCGTACATCCAGGGCCCCGCGGAAAATGTAAGGGAACCCCAATACATTATTTACCTGGTTGGGATAATCACTCCGCCCCGTGGCCATGATCAGGTCTTTTCGCGTTTCCGTTGCATCTTCCCAGGTGATCTCGGGATCAGGGTTTGCCATGGCAAATACGATCGGGTTCTTCGCCATTACCTTGACCATTTCCCGGGTTACCACATTTCCTTTACTCAGGCCGATGAATACATCACAATCTTTAAAGGATTCAGCCAGGGTCATATTCTTTCCTTTGGCGGCCAATCCTTTTTTGAGATCATCCAGGTCAGTACGGCTTTCATGGATCAGTCCCTTTGAATCAAAGACCAGAAAATTCTCAATTCTTGCCCCGAGGGATTGGTAGAGACGCATACAGGAAACAGCGGCTGCACCCGCCCCATTGACCACAAACTTTACTTTTTCTATTTTTTTCTTCTGTATTTCGAGGGCATTCAGCAAGGCAGCGGCACTGATGATGGCCGTTCCATGCTGGTCATCGTGCATGATCGGGATCTTCAGCTGTTTTTTCAGTTCAGTTTCTATGTAAAAACATTCCGGCGCCTTGATGTCTTCCAAGTTTACACCACCAAAAGTGGGTTCCAGGGCTTTAACGATCTGGACAAATTTTTCCGGATCTTTTTCATTGATCTCGATGTCAAATACATCAATGTCAGCAAATATTTTGAAGAGAACCCCTTTCCCTTCCATCACCGGTTTTCCGGCTTCGGGTCCAATATCGCCCAAACCCAAAACGGCCGTTCCATTGCTGATAACGGCCACCAGGTTTCCTTTGGCGGTATATTTATATACATCATCGGGATTGGCGGCTATTTCTTTACAAGGTTCGGCTACCCCGGGGCTATAGGCCAGGGAAAGATCACGCTGGGTCTTGGCTTCTTTTGTGGGGATCACTTCGATCTTACCGGGTCTTCCTTTCGAGTGGTACTCAAGCGCCTGTTGTTTTCTTAGTTCATTCTGCATGTTGATCGCGTTGGAGAAATGCAATTTACAAAATAATACCACCCATCATTTTTTATTGTGATGTTTCATACATACCCTTATTTTCGT
>JANRLV010000055.1:0-30035 GCA_033762195.1 Chitinophagaceae bacterium
GTTTTTGGTTGTGGGCGGCGGTTTGACATATGACTTTTGACGGTGTTGGGCTGTGCGAGACCTCTGGTCTCGCACTTCCAGAAGGCCGCCTCTGGCGGCGGCTATAGTTTAAAATATAAAAAAGAAAAGGTTGTAATTCGAGTCGCCAGAGGCGACAAGAGAATGGTGCGAGACCAGAAGTCTCGCACAGCCAACCTCCGAAATCCGTCATCTGTCATCCGTCATCTGTCATCCAACCTCCTACCTCCACAATCCAATAATCGCTCCCATCAATGTCAGCGCAATCAAGAGATAACCGCCATTGATGAAGATATACCGGCTGGATCGATGTTCGAACAGGGCGACGATGGCGATGCCGCAAAAGGGCCAAAGTCCGGCAAGGAACCCAGCCGTAGCACCCCAGGCCAGATCGGTCTTTTGTGCGCATTCGGCCGGGCAAGTAGCGGGTGAATCAGCCAGGAACATGGCCAGGTTGGCAGCCATTATCAGAGACAGGACAAAAGACCATCCAAAAATCTTGACCTGATTTCCTTTTCGAACCTGTTCTACCGTCATATTGTTGGTATTCATCCAGGCATTGCCAAATAATGCCGGCGAATACCAGACTCCTCCTAAAACAAAGGCGGAAATACCGGCGACCAGAACGGCCAGCCAGTTGATCGTGCTCATATCCATAATAGTTGGTTTTGGTGAAAAAACATTGTACTTCTAAACTATTTTCCAAACTTTACTTTTCCAAATGAAAAGGAACGAAACCGAAAATTTTGGCGACCAAACATTCCTTTATAACGACCAAGCTCCTGGGCCCCCGTGATAAAATCAATGACGGAGGCATACGGGCCGTATTGATACCCCTGTTTGGTATCAGTATCCCGCTGATCACACGTATGGTTCCCCCTAATCAATTCACGAATTGGGAGATCAAACTCAGCTACCTCTACACCATCGTCATCGCCTTAGTGATCTATGAAGGCACCCGTTTTCTTTACCTCACCCTCCGGGCCTATTTTGACTGGTTCAATAAACCGATCCGTAAACTCCTGGCCATTGTTCTCAGCATCCCCTTCTATGTTGTACCCGCCAGTACCCTGATGCTGGTAGGTTGGTATAAAATATTTATGAAGGGTGTGGTAGATTGGGATACGTTAAAACTCACTACCCTGATCATTCTCATCGCGGTTTATTTTCTGGTCAACCTCTATGAAACGGTTTTCCTGGTCAGGGATGTGGCCAATGAAAAAGTAAAAAAGGAGCAACTCGAAAGGGCAAGAGCGGAGGCGGAATTGGAGGCCCTTAAAAATCAGGTGGACCCGCATTTCATTTTCAACTCACTCAACACCCTCTCGCATCTCATTGAAGAAAAACCCGAAAAGGCACAGGCCTTTAATACCAGTCTCGCGGATGTGTACCGTTATATCCTGCACAATAAGGCGCGTGACCTTGTTTTTATCAAAGATGAATTGGATTTTATTCAAAATTATTTTTCCCTGTTAAAGATCCGGTTTGATCAGGCGGTACAAATGGAGGTGGATATTCCGGCAGACTGGCTGGGACGCTACCTGCTGCCCCCCATCTCCCTGCAAACCCTGGTGGAAAATGCCGTCAAGCACAACGAATTCAATGATCAGGATCCGCTGGTGATCCGGATCCTGGCCAGGGACCAATCGCTGGTGATCGCCAATAAAATCCGGGTGAAAAAAACAAGCAGGCCAGGTAGTCGCATCGGATTGGAAAACCTGAGTGAAAGATACCGGTTGATTACCGACCGGGAAATCCAGATCATCAACGATGAACATACATTCACCGTTATTTTACCGTTGACGGAATAAACAGAATCGCCTATGCGTATCATCATCATTGAAGACGAAAAGCCGGCCGCTGAAAAATTACAGAAAGCCCTGGCGAAAACCGGCCGGGATCTGCAATTGATCGCCATCCTGAAAAGCGTGGCCGATTCGGTTCAATGGCTGCAACAAAACCCCCACCCGGATCTCATTCTGATGGATATTGAACTGACCGACGGGGCCTCCTTTCGCATCTTTGATCAGGTCAAATTGAATGTTCCGGTTATTTTCACCACGGCCTACGACGAATATTGGCAAGAAGCCTTTGAACACAACAGCATTGATTATTTACTCAAACCCATCAAGCAGGAAAAATTGGAAGCAGCCCTCGAGAAATATGAAAAACTAAAAAATTATTTCGCCCAAAACCTCCAGTCTCTGCTTCAATCCACCCAATCCCCCCAAACCGGAGAATACAAAAAAAGGTTTCTGGTAAAAAAAGGGGCAGACTATCAAAGCCTCCGCGTGGAAGACATTGCCTATTTCTATGCCCTGAATAAACTGGTTTGCCTCGTAGATATTAAGGCCCAGAAATTCATTCTTGATCAATCCCTGACCGATATTGAAAAAACGATCGACCCCGGATTATTCTTTCGCGCCAACCGGAAATTCCTCGTGAATATGAATGCCGTCAAAAAGATCCGCGCCGCCGCAAAAAGTAAACTCCAGATCGAACTGGAGCCTGCCGTTCTGGAAGAAGTGATTGTAAGCCAGGAAAATGCCAGCGCTTTTAAGGAGTGGATGGGGAGATAAAGGCATTTTTACAAAAACTTTGCTTTCCCAGGATATGTAAAAAGTCCCGCGCCGACATCCAAGGTTAAAACCCTTGTATGCCAAAATGGAGCCTTAGCCTGGACCCCCGTTACTTCCAGGTCATTTTTCAAACCTTCTTTTTACTCTACGGAATATTTATCCTGCATTGGGAGCCTGATACAGGGCATTATATCGCCAGTATTGGAGGCACCTTGTTCTTCCAGTTCATACTGGAATCCATCCGTACCAAAAAATGGGTCCGGTTAAAGGATTTTCAACGCTGGGGATTTAGTGGGCTGATCAGCGCCATGAGCCTCTGCCTATTACTGAAGACCAATACGGTTTGGATCAGTCTGCTCGCTGCCTTCTTAACCGTATCCTCGAAATTCATTTTCAGGTATAAAGGCAAACACCTCTTTAACCCTTCGGCTTTTGGTATCGTTGCGGTCCTTTTATTGACCGAAGGGGCCTGGTTATCCCCCGGACAATGGGGCACCGGAACGGTATTGCTTTTTGCCGTCCTCAGCCTGGGTTTTATCGTGGTCACACGTGTGCAAAAACTCGATATCAGTCTGGCATTTTTAATCAGTTTTGGGGGACTACTCTTTTGGCGACAAGTAGTGTATTTGGAATGGCCGGCCGACTTCTTTCTGCATAGCATCAGTACCGGTAGCCTGCTCCTGTTTACCTTTTTTATGATCAGCGACCCGCGTACATCACCCAATCATCCGGTAGCCCGGATCATTTGGGCTTGTATCATTGCCTTTGTCGCCTTCTATCTATCGGCTTTTAAATGGAAATACAATACACTGATCTGGGTCCTGGTGGCGGCCGGACCACTTGTACCAGTGCTTGATCACCTGTTCAAAGCAAAAGATTTTGAATGGAAAAACACAAAGCTGTCCTTTCGCATTTTATCAACCATAAAAAGTATAGTTATGATCCGATTCTCCAAAAAAACAGCCGCACTCCTGCTCTTGCTTGCCATGACCGGACAGGAGGCTGCTGCATTCTGTGGCTTCTATGTATCCAAGGCCGATGGCACGCTCAAAAACAAAACCTCCCAGGTCATTTTAGTGCGTGATGGCAATAAGACCGTCATCACCATGAGCAATGATTTCAAAGGAAATGTCCGCGACTTCGCGATGGTGGTACCCGTACCTGTTGTCCTGGCCAAGTCCGATATCAAGGTCGTGGATGCCGGCATCTTCCAACGATTGAACGACTACTCTAAACCCAGGTTGGTGGAATACTACGATGCCAATCCCTGTCAGCAACCGGTGCTGTATGAATCACTCAGTGGAAGCGTTAACGGGGTGACCGTAAAAAGCGTTCCGATGAGCCGGAAAAAGGACGAAGACAAGGAATACAAAGTAAAGGTGGAAGCTACCTATACCGTGGGTGAATATGATATCGTGATCCTGAGTGCAGAAGAAAGTGGTGGGTTAAAACGTTGGCTGGATGACAATGGGTACAAGATTCCCAAAGGAGCAGAAGAGGTATTGGATCCTTATATCAAAAGCAATCTCAAGTTCTTTGTGGTGAAGGTAAACCTCGAGGAGAAAAGCAAGACAGGTTCGCAGCAACTTCGTCCGCTGCAGATCAAATTCGAATCCCCTAAGTTCATGCTCCCGATACGTTTGGGCATGGCTAATGCGGATGGTGACCAGGATATGATCGTATATGCCTTTACCCGTAACGGGCGCGTGGAAACCACAAACTACCGCACGCTTTCTTTACCCACCAGCAAGAATATACCGCTGTTTGTCAAAGAGAATTTTGGAAACTTTTATAGCAACTTGTTTGAACACCAGATCAATAAAGAAGGTCGCTCCGCGCTTTATCTCGAATATGCCTGGGATGTCAGTCCTTCCAATTATGTGAAATGCGACCCTTGTGTAAGTGACCCTCCCCAATGGAATGACCTGCGCGAAGCCGGTGTGTGGTGGATGGACAGGGATTCACGGGAAGACCGGGTTAGCCCGGACCAATCAGCAAATGCTAAGGTATTTTTCACCAGACTCCATGTACGGTATAACCGGAAGAGTTTTCCCCAGGATCTTGTATTTCAAACCACCCCAAATACGGAGAATTTCCAGGCCCGGTATATTGTTACCCATCCGGCCACCGGCGAAATGGACTGTGAAGCTGGAAAAGCCTATCTCCGTTCGTTAAAGGAACGTCGGCAGAATGAAATGGAAATGCTCACCTATTTGACGGGGAAAGATTATAATGATTGGGACCAGGTCGGAATGACAGAAGAAGAAGGGGTCGATGCCTCTGCCCAATATGCAACCCTGCAGGACAACCAAAAAACTGAACAGTCTTCGCCCTTGCCTGGGTTAATCTTTGGAACAGTGGCTTTGGCGGGTTTGGCGATGCTTGGGTATCGCAGGGTTTAAACTTCATCGTTTTTTGTTTCTCGCAGCGTACGTTAAGTAGCCCGGCGTACGCTGCGAGAAAATTTACGTGGTTGAGGATCCGTTCTCTATTTACCCATAATGTAATGGGTAGAAAATCATAGGTAATAGGTTTAAAATACAGATCAGGTTGAGATTCCTTAGAATTTTTTTAAATACCTAAAACCCCTTATTTTTGCACCCCGTTAGGGGAATTAGCTCAGTTGGCTAGAGCGCTTGCATGGCATGCAAGAGGTCACGAGTTCGACTCTCGTATTCTCCACTTAGACCACCGCTGAGGTGGTCTTTTCTGTTTAAGGTGGCAAACAAATAATTGCCAATAGCTAACGGCTATTCGATCAAGCCTCATAAATCCACCTCCTGAACTCAGGTGCCGTTTCCTGGCTGATAATGATCTGGTGGGCAAGATCGGGAAGGGCAAGATCGACTTTGAGTTTGACCTTTTCAAAGGATTTGAACCCCTTGATATAATTGATATGGACGATATACTGGCGGTTGACCCGGAAGAAAAGCGAAGGGTCTAATTCCTTTTCCAATTCACCCAGGTTTTTCTCGGTCATGAATTTCTTACCCTGGCTATCGATCACATAGACGACCTTATTCTCGGTAAAGAAAAGCACGATGTCCTCCAACCGGAGGGAAATATTTTCAAGGCCTTTCCGGACAATCAGCCGGGTCTTTCTCTTTTTATTGATGTATTCCACCAGGTTATCCAGGGGGGCGGTGGATTGTCCAAAATGTTCCTGTAACTGATGGTATTTGCGAAGGGCTTTCTCGAGTTCCTGCCGGTTGACCGGTTTCAGGAGATAATCAATCCCATTGTATTCAAAGGCATTCATCACAAATTGGTCATATCCTGTTACAAAGATGACCGGGATCCGGGTTCGGGTAGCTTCAAAAATGGAAAAGGATAGCCCATCCGATAACTGGACATCGCTAAAGATTAGGTGTACCGGAGGTTCACTCTGGAGATACTGGATACTCTCCTCTACCGTGCCAAGGGTAGCTTTTACATCTACTTCGGAACTGAATTCCTGTAACAGGGCTGTCAGGTTGGCCAGGGCGGCTGATTCATCTTCGATGATTAGGGTGTTGATCATGGCAAGAAAATTAAGGGTTGGTGATCAGCGGAAGTCGTACGGAAAAAACCGAACCGCTACGTTCCACTTTAATATCTTTTTTACAAAGGATCCTGTACCGCGAACTCAGGTTCTTCAACCCAATCCCGGTAGAATGGGCCGGATAGGGTTTGGGTTTTACATCATTGCTCACTTTAAGGGACTGCCCATTCTGTTGAATCCGGATGGTCAGGGGTTCCGCTGTAGTAAATGAATTGTGTTTAATGGCATTCTCCAGCAATATCTGCAAGGCGCAGGGTGGTATCAGCACAGAACTGTCAGGTGGCTTAATGTCTAATTGAATATTCAATTTATCATCATGCCTGATCTGTAACAGATAAAAATAATTTTCCATGAACTCGAGTTCATCGGGCAGGGATACCAACTGCTTGTGCCGGTTAATGAGAAAGTATTTATAGACCTGTGCCAGTTTATTATTAAAGGAATGGGCCTGCAGAGGATTGTGCAGGATCAGGTGATTCAGGGTATTGAGCGAATTAAATATAAAATGCGGGTCAAGCTCATTGCGCAACGCTTCCAGTTCCGCATTGGTCCGCTCCTGATCCAATTGATCTACGATCTGGTTATCCACTTCCCTTTCCTTGGTCAGGTATAAAATCTCATAGATCAACGTAAAAACGATCACAGCCATGCTGGTGATGAACAAAAACTTATAGACCAGGGCCCAGGAAAAGGTTTCGCTGGATATATAAAACCAGAGAATGACAAAGAAGCCTCCCGCAGCCACCCCATACAATGAAGTGAGCACGGAAAGAGAAAGCACCTTTGGAAGCGGGTTCCATCCCTTATTGAACAGATGACGGGTTTTGATATGTGTCCACTGCGCACCCCGCCAGATACAAAGTGAAGTGAATATAAAATAGGCGTTGGCGGCAATGAGCACCGGCCAGGTGTATTTATTATAGGTCACAATACCCGACAATATGGGGATGAATATCCCAAGCAAGGGAATAAACAGCAATCTCATGTGAACATCCCTTATCATGTCAGCAATTGGTTTATTGGGTTCTGGTTTGGTTTATGGGTTGATTCAACTCTCCTCTTCAAACGTTCAAGACATTCAAATCTATCAGCAAAGCCCGTTAAGCAATAGCCAAATTATTTGAGTCGGAAAAAATCAATTACGAATGGTATGGACAAAGGCAGGAGTTTGAACAGGACCAATAGCTAACTGAATTATTCTTTCTGACCTCAACGGCTAAAATAACGCTGCATCACATATATAAAATGACAATTCCATTAAACTCCATATTTCGTACACGGGCTTCAGATGCTGTTTTTCACGGTTCAGTAACTAACAAAAATTTCCACGGAGCATTAACACGATAATTGTTGCCTTGCTTTTTTTTATTAATCAATTAATCGGATATGAAAAAACTACCACTGCTAGTCACATGTCTATTTTTTATGATGCAGGTGTATGCCCAACGGGTGATCACCGGCAAAGTGACCGACGAAAACGGTATTCCGGTTGCCAATGCCTCGGTTATGATCAAGGAGACCGGTGCAGGCGCCAGTACGGATGCCTCCGGTCAGTTCTCCCTGGCGCTCGATGCAGAAGCCCGAACACTTGTTATCTCTTTTGTGGGAAAAGCCACGCAGGAAATTCCTCTCACCTCCTCCTCCGCGTACACTATCCGGTTGGCTCCTTCCGGAAAGTCACTCGAAGAGGTGGTGGTCGTGGCCTATGGTACCACCACCAAAAAGACCTTCACCGGGTCAGTATCAGAAATGAAGGCTGCTGACATCAACAAACAACAGATATCAAACCTGAGTCGTGCCTTTGAAGGGATGTTACCGGGTGTTCGTGTTTCCGCGAATTCGGGTCAACCGGGTTCGGGGCAGAACATAATTCTGCGCGGTTTGGGTTCTATTAGTCTGGACAATACCCCGCTCTGGGTGGTAGATGGTGTTCCTTATAACGGGGATATCAATGCCATCAACCCCGCCGATGTTGAATCGGTTTCGGTACAAAAAGGCGCTTCAGCCACCGCTCTTTATGGTAGCCGTGCATCCAATGGGGTCATCATTGTGACCACCAAAAAAGGAAAGGGCAAAGCCCGGTTTGACATCCAGGCCCGTTGGGGCGTCAACACCCGTGGTGTTCCGGAATATGACGTAATCCGTGACCCGGGTCAATACCTGGAAGTGTATTGGCAGTATATCAAACATGAAGCAATGTTTCGGGCCACCAATCCCCTGAGCGAAGCCGCTGCCGGAGCCTTTGCCTCCAATGCCATGTTTGGCGCAGGTAATGGACGCCTCGATCGGTACAATCCCTATTCCGTTCCCACAGGTCAAACCGTGATCGATCCGGTCACCGGAAAATTAAACTCCAGCGCCAGTCTCAAATACCATGACGACTGGGAAGATGAACTCTTTAACAACAGGCTTCGTCAGGAGTACGTCGCTACCATGAGTGGCAGCGCGGACAAAACCTCCTACCTCTTCTCGCTGGGTTACCTGGATGACGGGGGTATCGTGATCAAAACAGGATTTGAACGGATCACCGCCCGCCTGAACCTGGAACAAAAAGTAAACAACTGGCTGAAACTGGGATTGAATACGAATTATGCCAAAACAAACCAGGACAATACCCTGGATGCTGCACTAAATAATAACTCGTATCAAAACCTATTCTTCTGGACCCGGAATGTGGCCCCCATTTATCCCATATATACCCGTGATGCCAATGGGGATTATGTCCTCGATCCAAAAGGCAATCCCTATTATGATTTTGGAGACATCGGTGGTAACCCGCATTCCATGGGCGTACGTCGGTTTAGCGCAACGGAAAATCCCCGCGCCACACTCGACCTCGATGATATTTACAGAAAGGCAGACAATATCAATACCCGGAGTTTTGTGGCCATCAATCCCATCAAGGACCTGACCATCACCCTGAACTATAGTTATGATTACCGGGGAAGCCGGCAGATACGTAACCAGAACCCCCTGTATGGAAATGCCGGTATCATAGCCGGACAAGTAGGTGTTCAAGGACGAGGTACGTTGACACAAAACAAGATTACGACCCAGTTAATGAACCAATTGGTCAATTATAAAAAGACCATTCGTGATAATCATAACCTTGACTTACTGGTAGGACATGAATCCTATGAATTGATTTCCGAAAATTCATTTGCGACCAAGGAGATCTTCATGTTACCCGGATTGACCGAATTGGGTTCCGCCGCCAAAGTAGTGGATGCCCAGTCGGGCCGTGTGAACCATAATATTGAAAGCTGGTTTGCCCGTGCGCAATACGATTTTGATGGTAAATATCTCCTGAGTGCCAGTATCCGTCGGGATGGTTCATCTCGGTTCCACCCCGATAACCGCTGGGGTAATTTCTGGTCTGTAGGTGCCGGATATGTTTTGAGTGAAGAACCATTTATCAAGAATATCGACTTTATTGACCAATTGAAAATTAAAGCCGACTATGGACTGGTGGGTAATGATGCCATCCTCTACCCGGCTGGTACGCTTAACCCGGGCGTATTTAATTATTATCCTTATTCTACCCAATATGTAGTTGTCACCTCTGGCAGCGCCAATATCAAACCCGATTATATCGGCAACAAGGATATCACCTGGGAAAAGAACCGTAACCTGGATATTGGTTTAGAATTCTCGCTCTTCCGTCGACTCCAGGGTTCCATTGAGTATTTCAACCGGGATGTACAGGATATGTTGTTCAATGTACCGGTCGCCCCATCAACTGGTGTGCAAACCCGGGCACAAAACTTTGGTACCATCAGTTTGAAAGGGATCGAATTTGATCTCAATGTACAGGTCATCAATAAAAAAGACCTGAAATGGACACTGGGTCTCAATGGTACGCATTACAAAACAAGCGTGAAGGAACTACCGGATGAATTTGTAGGCACCAACACCCTGCCTCCTGGTCGTATCGGCACTCCTGGCGCCAATTTCCGTCTCGCCGTGGGTAAAGACCCCTATGAATATTTCCTCTGGCAGTTTGCGGGTGTAGATCCGGCCGATGGAAAAGCCTTGTACTATCGGGATGAGCTGGATGCCAATGGTCAACCAACCGGAAAGAAGATCACGACCAATGCCTTCTCTAATGCACAACGCTACTATACCGGTAAGACCGCTGTTCCGGATATCACCGGAGGTTTCAATACAACGGTACGTTATAAAAACTTTGACTTAAGCGCGATCGCGAGTTACGGATTGGGTGGCTGGACCTATGATGCTACCTATCAGGGCTTGATGCAATCGGGTTCTACCGATATCACCACCTGGCATAAGGATATCATCGGTGCCTGGTCTCCTTCCAACACCGGAAGCCTGATCCCCAGGATCTCCGAAAACTATCAGGATGCCAACCAAACCTCCGACCGCTTCCTGATCCGTTCGGACTATATCGCCCTGCGTAATATCACCCTGGGCTATTCCTTCCCGAACAGTACGTTGACCAAATACGGGTTCTCTTCCATTCGCGTGTATATGGTGGCAGACAATGTATTCCTTTCCACCAAACGTCAGGGACTGGATACCCGTCAAAGTTTTATCGGAAATACATTTAATGGTTATGCCCCGATCCGGACCATTTCGGCGGGTGTCAACTTCTCATTCTAAAACCGAAAAATCATGAAGAAAAAATTATTGATCATACCAACACTTCTTCTTCTGGTCATCGCCGGATGTAAGAAGGGATTTCTGGATACCCGTCCTGATGGAATTGTACTTGAAGACCAGTTACGCGAAGCCTTTGATGTGGCTCCGGAAATTGGAGCGGTGATCTCCAAAGGACAGATCTCCGGTATCTATACCTATATGTATAGCTACAACACGGCCTTGCGGGCAGCCGGACGACACGATGATTTTGGACAAAAATCGATCGACCTGAGTACGGACCTTACCGCTGAGGATATGGTGCAAACCGCGCATCACTGGTTTGGGTTTGACTATCTGGTGGATGACCGTCAGGCGACGTTTGCGCGTGTCTTTACCAACTGGAATTTCTATTATCGCATCATCTATAGTGCCAACCAGATACTGGCGCCGATCGATCTGAATACAACTGATCCTGCTTTGAAATCGATAGCCGGACAGGCGCTTGCTTTACGTGGATGGAGTTATCTGAACCTGGCCCAACTGTTTCAGGTTACTTATAAAGGAAATGAAATGGCCAAAGGTGTTCCCATTTACACATCCTCCTCTGACCTGAGTTCAAAAGGCCGCGGTACACTGACAGATGTGTATACCCAAATTGAAGCGGACCTGACCAAGGCCATTGACCTGCTTGCCGGATGGACAAGGACAAGCAAAGAACAGGTGAACCAGGCTGCGGCAAGAGGTATGCTGGCCCGTGCTTATTTGAATATGGAAAGATGGTCGGATGCCGCTACCCAGGCCGCTGCGGCCCGTCAGGGATTAAGCCTGATGAGCACCGCACAGTACACGGCTGGCTTTAGTGATATCAATAACCCCGAATGGATGTGGGGAGGTGATCTGAACAGCAACACCTCTACCATCTTCGCATCATTCTTCTCTCATATGGATAATACCAGTCCGGGTTATGCTGGTGCCCTTGGAATTTATAAAGCCATTTCCAGAAAACTGTATGACAAGATCCCGGCGACCGATGTTCGAAAAAATAATTTCAACAGTCCGGTTACCCCGAGCGTTCCAGGTTTACCCGCTTATGTGCAATTGAAGTTCCGTGACCCGGGTGCCTGGGTAGGTGACTATGTGTACATGCGTGTGGCCGAAATGTATCTTATCGAAGCAGAAGCCCTTGCCATGTCTGGTCAGGAAGTACAGGCCCGTCAGGTATTGTTTGATCTGGTCAGCAAAAGAGATGCCGCCTATACTCTTTCCACCAATAGCGGAGATGTGTTGGTTGATGAAATACGCACCCATCGCCGGATTGAGTTGTGGGGTGAAGGGTTTAACCTGAATGATTTCCGTCGCTGGAAAATTGCCGTAGACCGCACCGGAAGTAACCACAGGGCGGATGCCGTTCTTACGCTGCCTGTTGGTGACAAAAGATATTATTATCAATTACCCCAGTCTGAACTGGATGCTAACATCAATATTCCAGCTGCAGACCAGAACCCGTGATGATTTGACAATTGGAGGATTAGAGGATCTGGGAATTTGAAGATGAAGAGCTCTTCATTTTCAAATTCCCGGATCCTCAAATTTCCTGATTACCCTAACCTCTTTCCCATCTTTTAATTCACTGCTCATGCGATTCAAATCTTTACTTCTTACGCTCGCTGCCTTTCTCCTGTTCTCTTCGCTGGCACTTGCCCAACAGGTGGTACAAGGGCGAGTCATGGCATCGTCCGGTATTCCACTCTCCGGTGTCAGCATCAGTATCAAGGGCACAGATGCCGGTACTTCCTCTGATAATGATGGCCGTTACCGTATCAATGCCACAGCCAATGCCATACTTGTATTTAGCATGGTTGGTTATACGCCCAAGGAAGTCGTAGCCAATGCCACTACCCTGGATGTGACCCTCGAACCGATCCTGGCCAATCTCCAGGAAGTGGTTGTAACCGGTTATACCACTCAAACCCGGAAACAATACACGGGTTCTGTTGCCCGTATATCCGGTTCGGATGTCAACCTGCAACCCATTGGTTCATTTGACCAGTTATTGCAGGGACGTTCACCCGGCCTGTTGATCCAAAGTCAAAGCGGACAACCTGGTTCCGCTGCATCGGTCACCATTCGTGGAAAGGGCTCTGTGCTGGGTGGTACACAACCGCTCTATATCGTTGACGGAATCCAAGTGACCGGGGCAGATTTCCAGGGAATCAACCCGGCCGACATCGAAACCTACAATGTATTAAAAGACGCGGTCGCCACTGCCCAATATGGTTCACGCGGCGCCAATGGAGTTATCGTGATCACAACGCGCCGGGGAAAAAATGCAAAGACCCGGTTGAGTTACGATTTTCAATATGGCACACAAACCCTTCCCAAGAGTCAACTCGATTTAATGTCCTCCCGGGAAAAACTGGATTATGAACTTTACTATGATCGCCCGGATGGGCTCAACCCCTTTGGTTGGTCCCCGGATGATGTGGACAGCTTGGCGAAGATCGTCGCCAATTGGGATGATGCCGTTTTCCGTAAGGCCAAAACCCAACAACATGTGTTGAGTGCTACCGGTGGAAACGATAAAACCCGTTTCTTTCTTTCCGGTTCAGTCTTTGACCAGCAAGGTCTCGTACGTGCCACTTCCCTTCGCCGTTACACGGGCCGGGTCAATCTGGATCATACAGCCGGGGCGGTGAAATTCAGTTTGTCCACCACACTTGGTGTATCCACCGCTACAAACACCGATGAGAATGACAATGTCATCTCTACGCCGTTGAATGCGTACCGGTGGACCCTTCCCTATATCACACCCTATTTACCAGATGGCAGCTATAACCTGCTTGATCCGGGTGGAAACCCCAACCCATTACCAGAGCTTTTTCTGAATACAAACAAGAACAGGCAACTCAAAGGTATTGGCGTGGCCAGTATTGAATACCGGGCACCCTTTATGAAAGGCCTTACGGCCCGTACCCAATGGGGTATTGATTTTACCGATAATCAGGGAGAAAATTATATCGACCGCAATACACAGGAAAATAATGTGGTCCCCGGTGGCGGAGGTGCCCTGCAAATAACCAATTTGAGAAGAGTGCGTACCACGGGGACCACTTCCCTGCAATACGAAAGAAAATCTGGTGACCACAACTGGGGAGTCGGACTTTACCAGGAGATCGTAAAGCGCAAGACCGAGACCAATGGCTTCTTTGGTTTTGGTCTGGTAGGCCCCATTCGCAATGCTTCGGGTATTACCCCTGGCAATGCCACCAATAATTATATACCAGTGGTCAATGGAAATGTTACTGAAGATGCCTTGCTCTCCTATTTCACTATAGCCAATTATGATTATCAGGGAAAATACTTTGTAAACCTGACCGGAAGAAGAGATGGAAGTTCCCGCCTGGCCGAAGGCAATAAGTTTGTCAACTACGGTGGAATCGGTTTAGGTTGGGCTGTTACGGCCGAACCCTTTATGCAACAACAACAGGTTTTCAATAACCTCAAACTCAAATTCAGTTACGGTTCTGCCGGTAACGCAGATATTGGTAATTCATATGAGGCCCTGGAACAGTTTGGACCTGTTTCCTACAATGGCGCCCCCGGTTTGTCGCTTGTCAACCTGAGAAAAGACCAGTTGAGCTGGGAGACCAGGACCACGGCCAACCTTGGAGTGGAATTTACCACGATGAAAAACCGGCTTTCCGGTTCGATTGAATTATTTAACAGCATAACCCGCGGGCTGTACCTGAACCGACTGCTTTCTTCTACCAATGGCGTAGGGAGTATCCTGACCAATCTGGGACAGTTGCAAAACCGCGGTATAGAACTCTCGCTGGATTACAACCTGGTAAACCAGGGTGGATGGAACCTGAATGTGTTTGCTAACTGGACAGGTAACCAAAGTATCATCAAAGCCCTGGATGGCAACAATGAGATCATCACCGGTATCAACATCAACCGCATTGGTTCAGTGGCCAACAGTATTTATCTGGTACGCTATGCCGGGGTTGACCCCGACAATGGGGATGCCTTATATCTGAAAGCAGATGGTAAGACCCTCACCAACATCTATGATCCCTCAGATGCTGTGATCGTTGGGCAATTTGACCCCAAAGGGTTTGGAGGCTTTGGTACTTCTGTTTCCTATATGGGAGTAGAGCTATCGGCCTTGTTCACTTATCAATATGGATACCAGGTGTTCAATCAGGCGCGGGTGGACCTGGAGAACCCACAGTACTGGTTCTCTAACCTGAACCGTGACCTGTTGCGTGAATGGCAGAATCCCGGAGACATCACGGATATACCCTCCCCCTTTAGTGATTTTCAGGCAGCAACTACACGCTTTCTGGAAAAAGGAGATTTTCTCCGGTTCCGGAACCTGACCCTGAGTTATTCTCTGCCCAACAAATTGCTGGGGAAATGGGATATGACCCACCTGCGTGTATTTGCCCAGGCGCAAAACCTGCATACCTGGTATAGTTTCAAAGGCTACGACCCCGAAGTGTTTACCGGTATTTTAACCGGCGCGGTTTACCCGGCGTTGCGCGTATTTACCATGGGTGTAAGTGTAGGACTATAAGGATGTATCCTTTTATTTATTCATAATTGATTATTCATTTCTGCGACAAGCATTTGAATATTATATAAAAAAACGCAACAAATGAGAAACAAAATATCGTTGCTGTTGATGATGATAACAACAGGTGTACTGTTGGTCTCCTGTAAAAAGGTGGTGGACCTGAAACCCACCCATACCATAGACGGGGACCTGTTCTTTAATACCGTGGGTGATTATGAGTTTGCCCTGAATGCCGCTTATGACAGGCTAAAACAAAACAGCATGTATGCCGGCGTCAATGGAGGGAGTATTTTTCTCTGTGCCGTGGATGTGGCCGGAGATAATTTCTATGGTGGCCCTGCCAACCTCGGCGCGATGAACCCCTATTTCAGATGGAACTACACCGCGGATGAAGCCTCGGTACAAGGTGGATGGGATGCCGCCTATAATGTGATTCAACAAGCCAATATCACCCTTCGCGGGCTACAGCGGTTCCGGACATCTGATCCGCTTACGGTCAACCGCATTGAAGGACAGGCAAGAGCCTTGCGCGCATACATGCATTTTGAAGCCATGCGCTGGTGGGTGGATGATTACGCCCGTAATTCTCAGGAACCCGGTATTCCTTATGTAGACACTTTCAACGTGGAGTTGATGCCTGCCAGAGGGACAGTGGAGCAAACTTATGATGCCATGGAAGCGGACCTGAAAATAGCAAAAGAGCTGCTGTCGGATATCGATGAGCCAATACAATCCATCAGTTCCGCAGCTGCCACCAACCGGGCTTATATTGATTCACTCGTTTGTAATGCCATGCTGGCCCGAATGTACCTGTATGCCGGGGAAGCCGATAGCGCGATAAAATATTCCAGCATGGTGATTGCCGCCAGGCCACTGGCAAATACCGCGGAGTTTCCATTGATATGGCAGGATGGTACCACCCGGGAGGTAGTATGGTCCATCAAATTTCAGGCAGGTGATGCCGCTTTGGCAAGAGAGATCTATCAACCCGCAGGTGATCAGCTATCCTGGAGACCGGTGACCGCCTTATTGAACCTGTATGATCCGGCTGATGTACGGACCGCTGCTTATTGGGTAAATAGAAACGGGCGTATGGTATTAAATAAATATTTCGCCAAGACCACCGCCGGTGCAAGTCCTGACGGAGTAACCGATTACAAAGTATTTCGCACCGGGGAAATGTACCTTATCCGTGCCGAAGCCAGAGCCAACAAAGGACTGGATGCCGCCGCACTGGCTGACCTTAATGCGTTGCGCTCTGCACGCAATGCCGCCACAGGAACGGAATCAGGTACTGCCTTACAGACAGCCATTGCCATTGAACGCAGAAAGGAACTCGTGGTAGAAGGTCATCGTTTCTTTGATCTGAAACGCACCACACGCAGTATCAGCCGCACTCAAAACTGCAGCAGCTTTTGCAGCCTTGGATCTGGTAGCCGTGCCTGGAACCTGCCCGTTCCCCAAACAGAAATGATCGCCAATGACAATATGGTACAAAATCCGGGTTACTAAATCAAATCAATCGGACATGAAAAGAAAATTAACCTCCGTAAGTGCAACGATCCTTATACTGGCTTTGGTGCTGATTGGTTGTAAAAAAAATAATGTGTTTGGTAACCTGACCCCCAATACGGACCGGGTGATCGCTGAATTCAGTGACCCTTCGCCTGAACGTACACTGGCCATGGATTTTTCCACCACAGAAAAAGAAGTCACAGTGGCCGACCTGCGCTTGTTTATCCGGTCAAAACCCAACGGAAATATCTCCGTAAAGTTTGCCGCAAGCCCTACCATAGTAGCCGATTACAATACAGCCAATGGCACAAGTTATGTGGCCATTCCTCAAAGCCTTTTCCAATTCATCAATACGGAATTGGTATTAAATGAAACCGAAAGGGAAAAACCCATTCGTATCAAACTAAAACCATCCGACCTCGTGAACGACTCCTATGCGTTGGGTTTGACCATTACCGAAGTGATGGATGGAGAGATCAGTGAAAGAAGTTATCAGCAGTTCATCATCCTCTCCGTAAAAAACAAATACGATGGTTTGTATGAGGTAACCGGTTCCTGTGTGGATCTTTTGGGCGTGTACACTGGTATGTACCCCAGTGTGAATGTAGGGCTTCGTACGGCGGATGCCGTTTCAGTGGATTACCTGAACCCCGATTTTTCCGTAGGCCCTCCGTTGAATGAAAATGCCTATATCATCGAAAATGCAACAACCGGCGCCCTCGCCTGGTTATTCTCCCCGCGTTTTGTATTTGACCCCAATACGGATAAGGTCATTGACATACTGGATAATGATGGAGGTGCCTCGACCGGGGTCGTGGATCCTTCGGGACCCAATCAATTCACAGAGAACGGCCCGGACGATAAAGTGTTCACGATAAAGTACAATGTATTTGGAAGATTCACGATAACTGAGACATGGACCTATACCGGACCCCGATGAAAAACATTCAAGTAGTAGATGTAATGGTTCAGGGGTAAAAATTCATGGACGAGTAATACATAAAATGAGAATAGAAAAGAAGAAGGTACTTTTATCCCATAGCAATTAAATACAGGATTACCGATCATAAACGTTTTCTCATGTGTAGGTCAAATTTTTGACCAAGCAGGTGGTTGTCTAGCCGGCCTGCTTCTTTTTTTTACCAGGATTGTGGGATTAATGGATTTGAAGGATTGTGTAAATCCTTAAATCCAAAAAATCAATCCCGGTAATCCTTAAATCTTAAAATCCTGGTCCAGACTGGTGTTTGCTATTCCCCCCAAACGTTATCTTCTCCCTTGATCCATTTCTTCACCAGGTCTGTGGTTACCGACTTGGGTCTTTCGATTGGCATACCCAGGGCGCGGTCCCAGATAAGGCTGGTCAATACGCCGAGCGCACGGCTTACGGCAAACAGAACCGTATAGAATTCATATTCCACCATACCAAAGTGCACCAGCAGGGCGCCGCTGTGGGCATCTACATTGGGCCAGGGGTTTTTGATCTTGCCCATGGATTGAAGAATGGGAGGTACGACTTCATAAATATTCCACACGGTGTTAACCAGCGGATCATCGGGCATATGTTCTTTACCAAAAGCCATTTGGGCGGTAAACCGGGGATCGGTCTTGCGTAACACGGCATGGCCATATCCAGGTACTACTTTGCCTTCGCTGAGCGTTTTCTTTACATATTCGGCAATCTGTTCTTTCGAAGGAGATTTTGTACCCAGACTATCCTGCATTTCAAATATCCATTTGATCACTTCCTGGTTGGCGAGACCATGCAAGGGTCCGGCCAATCCATTCATACCCGCAGCATAGGAAAGATAGGGGTCAGCCAATGCGCTGCCCACAAGATGTGTGGCATGGGCCGATACATTTCCTCCTTCATGGTCGGCATGAATGGTCATGTACAGGCGCATCAGTTTCTTGAAACTCTGGTCTTCGTATCCCAGCATATGCGCAAAGTTCCCGGCCCAGTCAAGCATACCGTTGGGCTCAATGTGTTCGCTGTTCTTGTATTTTCTGCGGTAGATATAAGCGGCTACACGGGGAAGACGCGCGATCAAGACCATCGCATCATCAAAGGTTGGTTCCCAATATTCCTTTTTATTGATTCCTTTGGAATAGGCTTTTTGAAAAAAACTTTCTGTTTGCAAAGCCATCACCGCCGCAACAAACATCGTCATGGGATGGGCATGCAAAGGGAAGGCATCGATGGTATGGAAAACATGGGAGGGTACATGGGAACGACGTTGCCAGATCGAAGTAATGTATTCCACATCCTCGTCAGATGGCAATTCACCCAGCAGCATCAGGTAAAACAATCCTTCGGGCATGGGTTCGGTACCGCCTTTAAACTTGGGAAGTTTTTCCCGGAGTTCGGGAATGGTATATCCCCGAAAGCGAATTCCTTCCTGGGCATCCAGCAGGGAAGTTTCTGTAACCAACCCTGTCATTCCACGCATACCCTGGTAAACCTGCGACAGTTGTACCTCGCCGATCACTTTATTTCCATGTTCTTTCAGGATCTCTTTGATCTCGGCTGCAGCCGCTTCCGCTTTTATTTTGAACCTGTCCTTAAGGATACCCATATACTAAGATTTAACAATAAAGATAATATGAAGGCGCTTAAAAATACTGTTACATAAGGCACAGAACAAATTATTTGTCAGAAAGTTGAAAAAATGAAGGACAAATCATTTTGGCGTCTTGCGATAGAGCCAATAGGCCACGGCAGTGAACAATATATTCGGTAGCCAGGCTGCGAGTAAGGGAGGTAATCCGGCATTGGTGGAAAAAACGGTGGAGAACCTGTCAGACAACACAAAAAGGGCGGCAATGATAAAGCCCAATGCCAGGTGAAGTCCGCTTCCCCCACGGGTTTTCCGACTGGCGATGACCGCGCCGATCAGGGTCAATAATAACACTGCTGCCGGTGTGGCCGTGCGGCGATAAAGTTCAACTTTGTAGGTATTCAACCCTTCTGATCCACGCAGGGACTGGCTGCGGATAAAGCTCTTTAGTTCGGGCGTGGTGAGTTTATCTTTCAGGTATTGGTCTTTTTTTAATTCATCGGGTTTGATCGAGAGATCAAGGAATTTTTCAGGCAACAGTTCCACCCTCTCTCCCATGCTGTCCACAATTCGTTCCACCGCATTTTGGGCCTGCCATTTCTTTTTGGCCGTATCCCAGCGAAGCAGGTCAGCCCGCAGGTTATAGTTGATCTTATCCCCTTTGATCCGGTCCATAAAAAAACCCATCGCGGTTTTTGATCCCGTATCATAATCTTTAAATCCCACATAGGTATTGGTGTCGGCGCGCCGATAGGTCATGGATTTCCGGTCGTTGAAGGTAGACGGGTTGTTCTGGTCCACATAGCGGGTCTGAAAATCACCTCTTTTCTCATTGCCTTTGGGAATGATGATCCGGTTGGCATAATAGAGCATTAAACCAAGCAGGATCCCACCCACCAGATAGGGTCGCAGGAACCGGTTGTAACTGGTGCCGCTGGCGAGGATGGCGATGATCTCGCTGCGTGTAGCCATCTGGCTGGTAAAGAAAATAGAAGCGATAAACACAAAAAGAGGGAAAAGCAGGCCCCATATCCAGGGTATAAAGCCCGACCAGTAGGCCGAGATCAGCTGGGCTGTACTAAACCCGGATTTTACAAAATCATCCGCCTTCTCACTGCTATCCACGGCGACGGCAATCACGGTAAATAACAGGAGACAAAAGAAGAAGGTCACCAGGAGTTTCCGAAGTATGTACCAATCCAGCTTTTTCATCCGGTGCGAAGTAAATGAATATTACCCAAAAACCCGGGCGAATGCCTGTTAGGAATCCGCTAAAAACCCATAGTTACCCGCTTCATTCGTGGAAATTTACCTTTCGTGTCAGTTTTTCTTCCGTTGGTCGGTTTTTGGTTGAAAAAGCCCCTTCCCCTGAAATATTTTTGCTCCCTCAACGACAAACAGAGAAACGACTTAACATGAAACGAATGCTAACAGGCCTGTTAGGCCTTATCCTAACCCTCAGTACCCAGGCTCAATCCATCAAAGGGATGGTAAAAGACGAGAATGGCAAACCCCTGGCTGCAGCAAATACCACTTTGCACCGCGCCAATGATTCCTCCCTGGTAAAATTTACCGTGACCAACACAGAAGGTAATTACGAATTCGCCGGGATCGGCGAAGGAAACTACTATGTACAGATTACCCATGTAGGGCATGACCCAGCCAAAACAGCTGTTTTTACCCATAAAAATTCAGGTGAATCTCAAGTGCCTGTAATGACCATGCAAAAACAAGGCACCAGCCTGCAGAATGTAACCGTAGTGGCCCGCAAACCCATGATCGAAGTAAAAGCCGATAAAATGGTGGTGAATGTGGAAGGTACGATCAACGCGGTGGGCAATGACGCGTTGGAACTTTTACGCAAATCACCTGGTGTGCAATTGGATAAAGATGACAATATCAGCCTCTCCGGGAAAAATGGAGTGCAAGTGTATATTGACGGGAAACCTTCGCCTCTTTCGGGAGCGGATCTTACCGCCTATCTCAAGAGTATGCAATCCTCGCAAATTGAAACCATTGAGATCATTACCAACCCCTCCGCCAAATATGATGCAGCCGGAAACGCGGGGATCATCAATATCCGGTTAAAGAAAAATAAATCCTTTGGTACCAATGGCTCCATGAATGCCGGGTACAATATCGGCACCTTCCCCAAATACAATGGTGGCGTAAACCTGAACCACCGCGATAAGGGGATCAATATCTTCGGCAGCTACAATTACAACTGGAACAAAAACACCAACCAGTTCTTACTGTACCGTGAGCAATTGGATACACTCTTCGACCAGCGCAATACCATGTTTGGGCGCAACCGGAGCCACGGCTTCAAAGCAGGAGCTGATCTTTTTCTCAATAAAAAAAGCACGATCGGTGTGCTGATCAACGGAAACATCAGCCAGAATGAAATGAAGACCGATAGCAAGACCCCTATTTCCTATATACCAACGGGTGTGGTTGACCGAATTCTTACCGCCAACAATGAATCAGAGAATAAACGGAACAATGTCAATTTCAATCTGAACTACCGCTATGTCGATACCGCAGGACGTGAACTGAACATGGATGCCGACTATGGTCTGTTCCGGATCAAATCAGATCAGGTTCAACCCAACGTATATTACGACCCGTCGATGACCAATCAGCTGAGCGAAGCGATCTACAATTTCATTTCTCCCACAGATATTGATATCTATACCTTCAAAGCCGATTATGAACAACCTTATAAGGGCGGCAAACTGGGTGTAGGGTTAAAGACCTCCGTGGTGAGCACATCCAACAATTTCGCCCGATTTAATGTGATCGGAAATTCCAAGGACCTGGATGTTGACCGTAGTAATCATTTTGATTACACGGAAAATATCAATGCCTTGTATGTGAACTATAATAAATCCTTTAAAGGGTTCGCTATCCAGGCTGGTCTTCGTATGGAAAACACCAACAACAAAGGCGAGTCGTATGCTCTTTTCTCCAATGGCAGTATCAATGAAGGAAGTGGCACTACACCCCTTGACCGGAATTATACCAACCTCTTTCCCAGCGCCTCGGTGACCTTTAACAAGAACCCGATGAGGCAATGGAGCTTTACCTATAGCCGTCGGATCGACCGGCCGGCTTACCAGGATCTGAACCCCTTTGAATTCAAACTGGATGAATACACTTTCCAGAAAGGGAATACCGACCTGCTGCCTCAGTACACCAATAGTTTTGGCATCACACATGTTTATAAATACAAACTGACCGCCACCCTTAATTATAGCCATGTGGCGGATATGTTCACGCAATTGGTGGATACGACCGAAAACTCAAAGACATTTATCACCAAAGAAAACCTGGCCAACCAGGACATTGTCAGCCTCAACCTGAGTTATCCGTTCATGTACAAATCCTTTATGGCCTTCATGAACCTCAATACCTATTATTCGATGTACCAGGCCGATTTTGGAGGTGGTTCGCGTAAGATCGACCTGGATGTGTTCTCCTTTACTTTTTATATGCAAAACACCATCCGGTTTGGTAAGAAAAAAGCATGGACCGGTGAATTGAGTGGTTGGTATGCTGCCCCCAGCATCTGGCAGGGTACTTTTGAAAGCCGTCGGATCTATTCGATCGATGCAGGCCTGCAAAAAAATATCCTGAAAGGAAAAGGAAACCTGAAAGCTTCAGTAAGCGATATCTTCCGCACCCTGCGGTGGAAAGGAACCAGCAATTTCGCCGGACAGCTGACCGTGGCCAGTGGCAACTTTGAAAGCCGTCAGTTCAAAATAAACTTTACCTATCGCTTTGGTAGCAACCAGGTGAAAGCCGCCCGCCAGCGAAATACCGGTGTGGATGATGAGAGCAAACGCGTGGGTAGTGGTGGTGCTGGAGGAATCGGACAGTAAGGAAACAAGGAATAAGAAATAAAAAATAAGGAATAAAGAAGTGGAAGACCAAAATCCTTCACTTTCTTATTCCTTATTTTTTATTTCTTATTTTAAACTTCTTAACCCTTCACTCAAAGTCTTCGCTTCACACGCTCCACCATTTCCTTTTTCCACCCTGCAAAGCTGCCTTGTTCAATTTGCTTGCGGGCCTCGGCTACCAGCCACAGATAAAAGGCAAGATTGTGTATACTGGCAATGGTCAAACCTAAAATTTCTTTTGACTTGATCAAATGCCGGAGATAGGCTTTTGAATAATATTCACTAAAGGCGCATCCGATTCCATCATCGATGGGAGACAGGTCGAATTCCCATTTCTTGTTATCAATATTGATCACACCATTGGAGGTAAAGAGCATGGCATTTCGGCCATTGCGGGTAGGCATCACACAGTCAAACATATCCACTCCCATCCCGATACACTCGAGAATATTCCAGGGGGTCCCCACTCCCATCAGGTATCGGGGTTTATCCACCGGCAGGTGATCACAACACCATTCGCAGATCTCGTACATCACCGGTTCGGGTTCGCCCACACTTAATCCGCCGATTGCGTTCCCCGTGGCGTTCTTGGCGGAAATATATTCACAGGACTGCTTTCGCAGGTCTTTGAACGTGCCACCCTGTACGATGGGAAAAAGGTTCTGGGTATAACCATATTTATCCGGGGTGTCGGTAAACTGTTTTACACACCGGTCAAGCCAGCGATGGGTCAGTTCCATGCTGGTGCGTGCATAGGTATAGTCGCTACCACCCGGCGGACATTCATCAAAAGCCATGATGATATCACCGCCGATAGAACGCTGAATATCCATGACCTTTTCCGGAGAGAACAGATGTTTGCTTCCGTCGATATGGCTCTGGAAAGTGACACCTTCTTCCTTGATCTTTCGGGTACCGGAAAGCGAAAAGACCTGGTACCCGCCGCTATCGGTCAGAATGGGCCGGTCCCAATGCATAAACCGATGTAACCCGCCCGCCTGTTCCAGCAGGGGTAAGCCCGGACGCAGATAAAGATGATAGGTATTGCCCAGGATGATCGAGGCCTTGACCTCTTCCTTCAGCATTTGTTGGGGAACCGCTTTTACACTCCCGACGGTACCAACCGGCATAAAGATCGGAGTCGGGATGCTTCCATGGTCGGTCACCACGGTTCCGGAACGGGCCTTGGTGTCCTTGCAGGTGGCCCCTAAACTGAATTTCAACGCAGCCATAACTGCAAATATCCAATCTCCACTTCATAATTTATTAACATTTGTGAAATCATTTACCGGGCTGCCCTGCTGCACCCATGTTATTTTCGCAGTTATGGATTTTCCGGAACTACTCCAAAACTGGCCGCTTATTCTCTTTATCGCCCTGGCGGTTGTGGCATTTATCCAGCTATTCTATTACCTTTTCTTCTTTACAAGAGTCTCCTTCTATCGGCGTAAACAGCGGGAAAGGTATCAACAACACCCGGTATCGGTGGTGGTTTGCGCCCGGGATGAGGACGAACACCTGGCGCGTAATGTACCCGGACTATTGGTTCAACAATACCCATCAACCTATCAGGTGGTGGTGGTCAATGACAATTCACTGGATGATTCCAAGTATATCCTTCAGGAATTAAAAAAGACCTTCAAGGACCGTATCCATGTTGTGGAATTGACCCAGGAAGCTAAATTGATCAGTGGCAAAAAATACCCCTTGTCCATCGGGATCAAAGAATCCAAATACGAGGTCCTGTTGCTGACCGATGCCGATTGTGTTCCCGCGAGTGAACATTGGGTACAAAAAATGCAGGATGCCTATGATGAACAAACAGAGATCGTTTTGAGTTATGGTGCCTATCACAAAAAATCAGGATTACTCAATAAGATCATTCGTTTTGAAACCTTTCATTCGGCCATTCAATACCTCAGCTATGCCCTGGCGGGCATTCCGTATATGGGCGTTGGCCGTAATCTATCCTATAAAAAAGATGTTTTCATGCGGCACAAAGGGTTTTCATCGATCAACCATATCCCTGGTGGCGACGATGACCTTTTTGTAAATAAAGCAGCGAATAAGCGAAATACAGCCGTCGTACTCGATCAAGAGGCATTCACCCTCTCCTATCCCAAGCAAACCTGGAAGGCCTGGATGAACCAGAAGACCCGGCACTACTCTACCTCGCGCTACTATAAGCCTTTGCATAAATTCCTGCTTGGATTGTATTCGTTCAGTTCCTTTCTTTTTTATCCCTTGCTGATAGTTTCCGCTCTTTTTTATGATTGGCAATTATCGCTGCTTGTTTTTGGAGCCCGCTTACTGGTACAGGGCATCGTGTATTATTTTGCGATGAAACGGCTGAATGAAAAAGATCTTTTCCCGCTGTTTCTGTTGTTTGACCTTTGGATGTTCTTTTATTATATCATCTTTGCCCCGGCATTATGGAAAAGACCCCGTCAAACCTGGAACTGATCACCCGGTACTTCGCTGATTTTACACCGGAACAACTGGATCAACTTACCCAACTGGGTCCACTCTACCAGGAATGGAATGAGAAGATCAATGTTATTTCGCGTAAGGATATTGAAGGATTATATGAAAAGCATGTGCTCCATTCATTGTCCATCGCAGCTGTTTTTGAATTTGAACCCGGAACAGAGATTATTGATATCGGAACCGGAGGTGGTTTCCCTGGAATCCCTTTGGCGATCTTTTTTCCGGAGGTAAAGTTTCACCTGGTAGACAGCATCGGCAAAAAACTCAAGGTGGTAGAAGCTGTGGCTGAAGGTATAGGACTAAAAAATGTCACCATCCAACATACACGTGCGGAGGAAATCAGGAACCGCAAGTTTGATTTTGTCGTGTCGAGGGCAGTGGCCCCCCTTGGTGAATTGTGGAAATGGGGTAAACCCTTATTAAAAAAGAGCAAACCCCAGGCTGAATCTGCGTCCCAACATGGCTTGATCTGTTTGAAAGGTGGCGATCTGGCCGCTGAAATTCAACAAAGTGGAACCCGCCCACGTCTGATGGAAATCCACGATATCTTCCCTGAGGAATTCTTCCATGAAAAATTCGTTGTTTACGTCCCGCTTTAAAGCCTGAACCTCCTATCAAAAATACCTGAAAGTGGTATTGGTGAAACCCGGTTGAATATTGACCTTTGCCCTATGAATGAAATAACGGTTTGCATTGTTGACGACAACCGCGACCTCCGTTGTGCACTGGAGGAGATCATCGGCATGTCGGAGGGGTACAAGTGTATCGGCACCATGTCCACCCCACGTGAAGCCCTGGAACGCATCCCCGAACTGATGCCCAATGTGGTTCTCATGGATATCAATCTCAACAGCGACGAAAGCGGGATCGATTGTGTACGTGAACTAAAGCCCCGTGTTCCAATGACCAATTTCATGATGTGTACGGTCTATGAAGAAGATGAGAAAATATTCGAAGCCCTGAGAGCCGGCGCCAGTGGATATATACTTAAAAAAACCGCTCCGGCAAAAATGCTTGAAGCGATCAAAGACCTCAACGAAGGTGGAGCACCAATGAGCAGCCAGATCGCACGAAAAGTAGTATTCACCTTTCAACACCAGCAAGCCCCTAAATCCCAGGAAGGGATCGATGACCTCTCCAATCGTGAAAAAGAAATCCTTGAACTCCTTTCGCGTGGACTCATGTACAAAGAAATTGCCGCCGAATTATTCATCAGCCAGGAAACGGTGAGGAAACATGTGTATCATATCTACGAAAAATTACATGTCAATAACCGGGTAGCTGCTGTAAATCGCTATTTTGGCCGTGAAACCAACTAATAAGTGATTACACTTACTCATTTTAGCAAAAAATACCACTAAAGTGGTATTTGGGGGTATGTCTCCTCTAAATACCTTTAGTCCAGCATATTAATTGCAGCTTGTTCAACCTATTAATCGTAAACCTTATTCTCTGGCAAGCAAAAGTCCCTTCTGGGGCCTTGATCAAAAACCAAAACCCTCCTTACGGAGGGTTTTGACATTTTATATGATCAATATATCTATGTGACCTACTCAGGCCATTTCAGTTCGAGTTTGTTGTTTTTTGACTCAATATCCGCCATTCTCCGGGTAGGATCGATCTGGATCAAGGTAATATCAGTGAGTTTCCGGCTTGTTTCGAGCACATAGGTTTCATGGGTCCATTTCCAGGAAGGATGAACCGATCGGGCAGGCGCGCCACTTTCAGCCGCTTTTTCTCCAAACATATCATAGAGTGGAACATAATGCAGTTCGGAGCTGCCGTCACGGGTAGAGATCTGCAGATCGATCGGCATGGGCATATCGCCGATCCGGCGCAAGCGGATCTTGGTACCCTTTCCATCCTGCCAAAGACTATCGATCGCATAATCGATCGTTTTGGTGGTGTACACCCAATATTCCTTGTACCAATCCAGTTTCATCTGGCTGGCTTTTTCGGCGATCTTGAGGAAATCATTCAGGTTGGGATGACGGAATCTCCATTGTTTGTAATACTCCAACAGAATGCGGTCCCTCGTTTCCGCACCTACGATATAACCCAGTTGTTCCATAAATACCGCCCCTTTGGAATAGGCAGCCAGACTATAGGCGTAATTGGTGTTGAAATGATCAGCATGGGTGGACATGGGCTCTTCCAAACCGCTACGCACCAACGAATAATACCCCGAATAGCTGTCTTCCTGGGGGTAAGGATTGGTACCTCCATCCAAAAAGGCCATGACCCTTGAATCAGCATAGCTGGTAAACCCTTCATCCATCCAGGCATAGAGTGATTCATTGGTCCCCAGCATCATCTGGTACCAGCTGTGCATCCATTCATGCAGCCAGGCACCCGGCGAAGCCAGTAAAGTGGCCATGGGATATTCCATGCCTCCATCTCCTCCATGTATAAAGGAATATTGTTTGTAGGGGTACTCCCCAAATGTTTTCTCAATAAATGGTAATGCCTTTTCCGCATCATCGAGGATCTTTTCCCAGGTAGCGGGATTGCTCGCCCCTTTTTTATACAGCAAATGAAGGACGAGGTCGTTCTTTACTTTCCGGGTCATGTGTTTGAATTCAGGGTCGGCAGCCCAGACAAAATCATGTACGTTGGGTGCAGAGAAATGCCAGGTCAATTTCTCGCTTTTAGGGGCAGGCACTTTCACCCCGGCATCTTCGTAGCCATAACCGATCTCATTGGCATTCTGCAAATAGCCGGAACCGCCCAATATATAGTTCTTGTCAATGGAAATGCGAACATCATAATCGCCCCAGATGCCGTAGAATTCGCGAGCCACATAAGGTGTGGGATGCCAGCCTTCCTCATCATATTCACACATTTTGGGATACCACTGGCTCATCGAATAACGCACTTTGGTACTAGGGTTATCACGTCCGCTGCGACGGATCTGCAAGGGCACCTGGGCTTCAAAATCCATATCAAAAACCACCTTACCACCAGGCAAAATGGGTTTATCCAATTTTACTTCGAGAATGGTCTCTTTCGTCTCAAAGGACTGTGGCTTACCATTCATTTTCAGGGAAATGATCTTTTGATAACCGATTTCCTCAGGCTTCAGTTTGGAGATCCTGTCCCGCACACGGCCATCCCAGTCGGGGCGGTTTCCGAGTTTTACGGTTCCCTGGTGACGGCTTCTTTCATCCATCATACTGCCCGGCTGAAAGGCATTGAAATAGAGATGGTAAAATACACGTGTCAGGGTATCGGGTGAATTATTCCAATACTCCAGTTTCTGCTTTCCGGTGAACTGGTTGGTAGTCACATTCATGTCAATGTCCATGTTATACTTTACTTTTTGCTGCCAACGGCTTGATTGCGCATCAAGTGTATGAGCAAAAACAAAAAAACCGAACAATAACAAGGAGAGCTTGCGCATATATTTCAAATTTGGAGGTTGGGGGCTAAGATAATGAAAACCACAGAGACACAGAGGGGCAGAGAATCATTCTCTGTGCCTCTGTGTCTCTGTAATTTTCATTAAATTGTACATTATAAAGTAACAGAGGTCCGTAACAGCCTTCCGGTTGTATTGAAGAACAGGTATTTTTTCTGTACATCACTCTTGCGTACTTCGATCCGGTATTGCTCCGAGCCTCCGGGGAGCATGAGCATGGCTGTTTCTTCTACCTCCCAGGAACCGTCCCCAAACTTGCTTTTTTCAAAACCATCCTTTACTTCCGCGGGCAGTTTTTCAAAACTCCATTCTTTCTCTGATCCTTTCCAAAGGCCTTTATTGGTATAGGTTGCCATCATCCTGTCACCTTTCCAATCAAATTCCACCTGTACCTTCACTACAAAATCTTTGAACTCCACATGCTCGGCATTAGGGTACTGGTTAGCAAAGGTTTCCTCCACGATCTTGGGTATCTCGCGAATCTGGGCCATGGCAGGTAAGGCAAATGCAGTGATCAAACCAATTACAATTATTCGTTTCATAAAATTCATTTGGATATTATCAGGCAAAAATGGGACAGAAAATTGATAAAGAAATCTTATCATTTTCCCCGGCCGGCGATCACCAATACGATCTCCCCTTTTACCGGTTTGGCCGAGAAGTGTTCAAAAAGTGATTTCAGTGTACCCCGGGCTGTTTCTTCAAACATTTTGGTGAGTTCGCGGCTGACTGATGCCTGGCGGTCCTCGCCAAAATAACCGGCCAGTTCCTCCAGGGTCTTGACCAGCCGCATGGGCGATTCATACAGGATCATCGTCCTTTCTTCTTCAGCAAGT
>JANRLV010000056.1:0-66435 GCA_033762195.1 Chitinophagaceae bacterium
TATTGTTGCGCAATAGTAACTGGGAGATCAAACCGGTATTGGAGACCTTGTTGAAAAGTGATCATTTTTTTGATGTGGCCAACCGGGGTTGTTATATTAAATCTCCCATCGAATTTGCCACCGGTTTATGCCGTGAGTTCAATGTGGCCTTTCCCAATGCTTCCGATATTTCGAAGCAATACAATATGTGGGGATTCATACAGGATGTCGGCACCGTATTGCAACAGGATATCGGTGATCCGCCGGATGTAGCGGGATGGAAAGCTTTTTATCAGACGCCTCAGTTTTACGAGATATGGATCAATTCAGATACCCTGCCATTCCGTAACCTGTTCACGGATATCATGATCCTTTCCGGGTACACCCAGGGTGGGAATACCCTGATCATTGACCCGGTGGCTTTTACTAAAGACCTTCCCAATCCGCAAGATCCGAATCAACTGATTGATGATGCCCTGGATATTCTTTATCGGGTTGATGTGTCAGCAACAGCAAAGGCAGCGATCAAGACCCAGGCTTTGCTGACCGGGCAGACGCAGGATCATTATTGGACCAATGCCTGGAATAGTTATATCGCCGACCCCAATCCCCAAACCTTTCAGGTGGTCTATACCCGGTTACGGAATCTCTACAAATATTTCATGAACCTTTCCGAATACCAGTTAAGCTAAAACCCATCCCATGAAAAGAAGAAACTTTTTGCGACTGAGTATGCCGGCGGCGGCCATGGTACAAGGGATGCCGATCAAGGCATTGGGCATGGAATCTCCGCTGGTGCGGTCCTTATTGGGTTTTACCACGGATACAGATCATGTACTGGTGTTGGTGCAGATGAATGGAGGAAATGATGGACTGAATATGGTGATTCCTATTGATACCTATGGGGCGTATCAGGCAGCGCGTAGCAATGTGGCCATTCCCCAGAACCGGATTTTAAGTTTACAAGGAAATAGCAAGACAGGTCTTCACCCTTCCATGACCGGTATACAACAATTGTTCAATGAAGGGAAAGCAGCCATCGTACAATCGGTCGGCTACCCTAATCCAAATTTCTCCCATTTCCGTGCCACGGATATATGGATGAGTGGCTCAGATAGTGATGAGTATCTGAATACCGGCTGGGCCGGAAGGTATCTTGACAACCAATACCCGGGTTTTCCCGATGGTTACCCCAACACTACTTTTTCTGATCCCCTGGGCATCCAGGTTGGATCATTGACCTCCTTTACTTTCCAGGGCCCTCAGGTAAGTATGGGAATGAGTATATCTGATCCCACCAATTTTTATAACCTGATCGATGGCATTGATGAACCCGTACCCAATACCTACGCCGGGTACGAGTTGAATTATATCCGCACCATCAATAAACAGACCCAGCAATATGCCGATGTGGTGAAATCAGCCGCCCTTTCGGTTACTCAGCAGTTGACCTATCCCTCCAATAATTACCTGGCCGATCAATTAAAGATTGTGGCCCGGTTGATTGCCGGCGGACTTAAGACCCGGGTGTACATGGTAAATATTCAGGGTTTTGATACACACTCCAATCAGGTCAATGGTTCAGATACCACAACAGGGGCGCATGCCAACCTGCTAAAGAATGTTTCCGAAGCCATCAAGGCCTTTATGGATGACCTTAAATACCTGGGGGTTAATCGCCGCGTGATGGGAGCCACCTTCTCCGAATTTGGAAGAAGGATCAAATCCAATTTTAGTACCGGCACCGATCATGGAGCCGCAGCACCGATGATTCTCTTTGGGGATTATGTACAGTCGGGTGTGCTGGGATCCAATCCCATCATACCACCTGGGGTGAGTGTGAATGACAACATTCCCTTTCAGTATGATTTTCGAAGTGTATATGCTTCGATTTTGGAGAAATGGTTTTGTCTTGATAATAATGACCTGCAGATGGTGATGTTAAAAAATTATCAGTCACTCCCCATCGTCAAAGCCAATTCCTGCAGCTCTACCATTCCGGATATGCCGGAGCAATTGCTGATCCGTAACCAACCTAACCCCTTTACTTCTTCTACCAGTATACAATACAAGACCAATGGCGGACATACCTCTGTCATGATCATTGATGTGATGGGCCGCGTGATCAAAACCCTGGTTGACCAGGAGTATAACGGGCCCGGGTTATATAGCGTTACGTTTGATAGCGGTAACCTGGCTACCGGGGTGTATTATGCCCGGTTACAGAATGGTCCGGTACAACAGGTAAGGGCGATGCTGAAAGTGAGGGACTAAGTTTACCTTTGCGGCATGGAGATCACCTTTACTACCCCCGCCTTGTTATTTCCGGCGATCAGCCTTTTGTTGCTGGCCTATACCAATCGATATCTGGCCCTGGCCAACCTGATCCGTAAATTACATGATGAGTACATGCGCGGGGAGAAGAATCATCTCTTGTTACAACAGATCAAAATCCTCCGCAGCCGGATCAACCTGGTCAGGCAAATGCAGGCTTTTGGCGTCTTTAGCTTTCTTTGCTGTGTGATCACCATGTATGGCGTGTATATGGAATGGGCACAAGCCATCAAGATCGTTTTTGCGATTAGTCTGCTCAGTCTGCTCGCCTCGTTGTTTATCTCCTTACTGGAAATTACCCAGAGCACCAAGGCCCTGGAGCTCGAGATCAGTGATATGGAAGGGTTGGATCAGGAGAATTTTTTCAAAAATATTTTTAATAAGAAGGACTAAGTAATTAATTCTGTGCATTCCGTGTCCCGAAGCTTCGGGACTGTGAAAAAATTAGCTCACGGAAAACACGGAAAATACAGAAAAGGCAGAGCTTAAACCAGGCTCATTTTTTTTCTTTCGCCGATCTGCTGTCTCCACATCGCGTAATACAATCCCTTTTCGCCAAGCAGTTCCTCATGGGTGCCGGTTTCAGCTACCTGGCCTTGTTCCAGTACATAAATACGGTCGGCATGCATGATGGTGGATAAGCGGTGGGCGATCAGGATGGTGATCTGGTTTTGTTGCGAAGAAACATCCTTGATGGTATCCGTGATTTCTTCTTCGGTCAAGGAATCAAGCGCGGACGTTGCTTCATCAAAGATCAGCAGTTTGGGTTGGCGTAATAAGGCGCGTGCAATCGACAAGCGTTGTTTCTCCCCGCCGGAGAGTTTGAGGCCGCCTTCACCGATCATGGTATCCAATCCTTTTTCCGCACGCGAAAGCAGGTTGGTACAGGCTGATTTGCGCAGCACTTCGTTCAGGTCAGCTTCGGTGGCCTTGGGGTTTACAAACAATAGGTTTTCACGAATCGTACCCGCAAACAATTGCGTATCCTGGGTTACGAACCCGATCTGGTTGCGAAGGTCTTCATAACTGATCGCGTTTTCATCCATGCCATTGTAAAGGATACTGCCTTCCTGTGGCCGGTATAATCCCACAAGTAATTTCATCAGTGTGGATTTACCCGAACCGGAAGGGCCAACAAAGGCAATCGTTTCCCCAGATCTAACCTTAAAACTGATATTCTCAATTGCTTTTTGTGAGGCACTCTGGTGCTTAAATGCAACCTGCTGGAAGGCTAGTTCCTGAATCGGTCCCAGGTGTTGTGGCTTTTCCGGTTGGGCCTCGGGTTTCTTCTGCATCAGGTTGTGGAAGTTTGTCAACGAGGCTTCCGCTTCACGATAAATGATGATGATATTCCCGATCTCCTGCAATGGGCCAAAGATGAAAAAGGAATAGAACATAAGGGTCATCACCTGCCCTGGCGTAATCGTACTTTGAAATACCAGCCAGAGTAACATGAACATGATGATCTGACGCAGGGCATTTACACAGGTACCCTGTATGAAGTTGAGGGTCCGTATGCTTTTTACTTTTCGCAGTTCAAGCCCCAATATTTTATAGGTATTATTATTCAGCCGGTTGATCTCCTGATCAGTCAGCCCCAGGCTTTTTACCAGTTCAATATTCCGCAAACTTTCCGTTGTGGAACCCGCCAGCGAGGTCGTTTCCTTCACGATGTTCTTTTGTATCCCTTTTATTTTTTTACTCAATACACTGGTGAGCAGGGCCAGGACCACAATACCGCCAAAATATACGGGCATGATGGACCAGTGGAGGGAGAACGAATAAATGGATACAAAGACAACACCCACCAGGAGGCCAAAAACGATATTGATAAAGGAAACGATGAATTTTTCCGTATCCGTACGCACTTTGGTCAGGATGGATAGGGTTTCCCCGCTACGTTGGTCTTCAAATTCCTGATAAGGGAGTTTCATGGAATGTTTAAGCCCATCGGTAAAAATGCGGGCGCCAAATTTCTGTACGATCACATTTCCAAAATAGTCCTGAAAGGCTTTGGCGATCCGTGACACCATGGCCACACTGATCAAAATGGCTAACATACTCAGGACGCCCCAGATAAATTCGGATTCAGTCCTTTTGCCATCACCCGTTGGTACAAATATTTTTTGTTTGTCGACCTTGCCATCGGCTTTGAGCACTTCCTGCACCACATATTTCCCTTCTTCAAAAGGGTGGAGGGCATAGGTGTCAAACATTTTACCAAAGAAAAATGGATCGAGGAGTGAAAAGACCTGATTGATGGCCGCCAGAAACAAAGCCAATGCCACCAGCCACTTATAGGGTTTGAGATAATGTAAGAGGATTTTCATCATGGCAAGTTCGTGAAAAAAAATGTTACTTTACCCAAAACCCTCAAGGCCATGCGCGCACTCACTAAATCCCTGATCCTTATCGGTAGTTTTTTGATTTTTGGGACATCCTTCGGTCAGCAGGTCTGGTCACTCGACGAAGACTGGCGATTTCATTTTGGCCATGCTGCCAACCCGGAGAAGGACTTCAATTATGGTATTCGCACCATTTTCTCCAAATCGGGTACAGCCGTTGGGACGGCGATCGATCCAAATTTCGTGGATACTTCCTGGCGAAAACTGAATATTCCACACGATTGGGCCGTAGAACTTCCGTTCGTTAAGCATCCAGCTCAGGATGTGGATGGACATGGATACAAACCAGTTGGCGGCCATTTTCCCGAAACCACCATTGGCTGGTACAGAAAACGTTTTCAAGTTCCAAACCCCATGGACGGCAACCGATATCTGCTTCAGTTTGACGGCATATTCCGGGATGCCATGATCTGGGTCAATGGCTTCTTTGTGGGGAATATAAAAAGTGGATATATCGGCGAACAATATAATATAACGGATATCCTTAACCCAGGCGGGGAGAATGTACTGGTTGTCCGTGCAGATGCCTCCCAATATGAGGGATGGTTTTACGAAGGTGCTGGCATATACCGACATGTGTGGTTGCGCCAAACTGCACCGGTGTATATACCCGCAGGCGGACATTTTTACCACAATACGGTTAGCAATGGAGTGGCCAGGGTAGAGGTGGAGACAAATGTGAAGAACGGATCATCGGTACCGGTTAACTGCACCGTTCAAAGTTTTATCACCGGCAGGGCAGGGGAACCGATAGCCAAATCCAGGGAAGAGGCGATTCAGATCGCAGCTGCCGGTGAGGTTACCAGGAAGTTTGCGCTGTCTGTTTCCCGACCAAGACTTTGGGATCTTGATGACCCCTATCTCTACCGGGTCACAACGGTCGTTAAACAAAATGGAAAAGAGATTGCCCGGGAAACGGGCCGGATGGGGATACGAACATTCCGGTTTGATGCCAATGAAGGATTTTTCCTGAATGACCGGCACCTGAAGATCATGGGTACCAATAATCACCAGGACCATGCCGGGGTAGGCATCGCTGTCCCGGATGCCCTGCAATATTATCGCGTCCGGTTGTTAAAGAATATGGGATGCAATGCCTACCGGACCAGCCACCATCCACCCACGCCTGAACTACTCGATGCCTGTGACAGCCTGGGTATGCTGGTGATGGATGAGAACCGGTCGCTCAATAGCAGTCCGGAATACCTTGATCAATTACAGCGGTTGGTTTACCGCGATCGGAACCATGCTTCTGTTTTTCTTTGGAGTATTGGTAATGAAGAGTTCGGTATTCAGGCAACGCCTTACGGGAGAAGGATTGCAGCAACTCTTATTGAAAAATTAAAACAATGGGATCCAACCCGTACCTGCACCTATGCCTCCGATCTCGCCAATGTATTTCCGGGAGTAAATGAAGTGATACCGATCAGAGGGTTTAATTACCGGCATCTTTTTGTGGCCGATTATCACCGTGACCATCCCACCCAACCTATAATAGGAACAGAGATGGGAAGTACGGTGTCTACCCGAGGCGAATATGCGAAGGACACGATACGCAATTACCTGCATGATCATGACCTGAATGCACCCTGGTGGGCTTCAACAGCCGAGGCCTGGTGGAAACCGGCGGCAGAAAACAAGTATTGGTTGGGCGGGTTTATCTGGACCGGTTTTGACTATCGTGGCGAACCTACCCCTTTCCGCTGGCCCAATATCAATTCGCATTTTGGGGTGATGGATGTGTGTGGTTTCCCAAAGAACAATTATTACTATTATCAAAGTTGGTGGACGGATAAAGATGTGTTGAATATCTCGCCTCATTGGAACTGGACCATCAAATGGGGCCAGCCCGCACCCGTGGTCGATGTGTGGGTCAATAGCAATGCCGATAGTGTGGAACTTTTGCTGAATGGAAAAAAACTGGGTATGAAGACCATGCCCCGCAATGGTCACCTTCAATGGGATGTAACCTATGCCCCCGGCACACTCGAGGCCATTGGGTTTAAAAAGGGAAGGATATTAAAAGCAAAGGTGGAAACGACAGGCGCTCCTGCTGAGATCGTGCTTACCCCCTACAAGACCACGATGATCGCCGACGGAAAAGACATTGCTGTTTTGAATGTCAGCATCATTGACCGGGAAGGAAGGGAAGTCTCCAATGCCAATAACATGATCCGGTTTCGCATCAAAGGCCCCGGAAAGATCATTGGAGTAGGAAATGGTGATCCAAGTAGTCATGAGCCTGATAAATGTCCAGATGGTGCCTGGCAGCGTAGTGTATTCAATGGCAAGTGCCAGGTAATCGTTCAGTCGGAGAAAGAAGCAGGCATGATCGAGTTTGAAGCCTATTCGCCCGGGTTATGGAGTGGGTCAACGGATATTGTTACAGTTCCGGTGAAGAACCTGGCACCTGTTACCCTCGATCCCACATATATATTAAAGGGCGAAGCGGCCAAACCCCAATCAGCAACTCCTATGCTGGGAGCCGATATTTCCTTTCTCCCCGAACTTGAGGCCAGAGGGATTAAGTTTAGTGAAAATGGAAAAGAAGAGGACGTTCTCGCGATCATGAAACGGCATGGGTTCAATTATGTGCGACTACGCGTCTTTCATAACCCTTCGCTGGATAGTGGCTATTCACCTGGAAAGGGTTTTTGCGACCTGGCTCATACAAAGGCAATGGCCAAACGGGTAAAAGAGGCGGGTATGAAATTCCTGCTGGATTTTCACTACAGTGATTACTGGGCCGATCCGGGCAAACAATATAAACCATATGCCTGGCGGGGGCTTTCATTGAGTGAATTAAAAAAGGCCTTGTATGATTATACCCTTCAGGTGATGAACGAGCTAAAGGCACAGGGGACACTCCCGGATATGGTACAGGTGGGAAATGAGATCAATCATGGCCTTGTATGGCCTGAAGGCAATGTGGCCAACCCTGATCAAATGGCCCAATTGGTAAGTGCCGGAGTTGCAGCCGTAAAAACAGTGGCACCTTCCACGGTGTTATTACTTCATTTGGCCCTGGGTGGACAAAATGAAGAAACGGTTTTTTTCCTCGAAGAAATGCGCAAAAGGAATGTTCCTTTTGATGTGATCGGTCTTTCCTATTATCCCAAGTGGCATGGCACTTTAGATGACCTGCGTGATAATATGCTGGATCTGATCAACCGGTATGACAAGGATATTATCGTGGTGGAGTATTCGGCTAAGAAGGAGGAAGTAAATAAACTGGTGTTTGAACTTCCGCGAGGAAAAGGCAAAGGCACTTGTATTTGGGAGCCGCTCAGTACCTGGGAATCCTTCTTTGACCGTGATGGAAAGGGGAATGATTATTTGAAGAAATACGACCAAATTTCCTCTGACTATCTCCATTAACCCTTCGCGCTCCCTTGCGCCCTGGCGTCTTCTCGGTTAAGCACTTAACCGAAAAGACGCTAAGGCGCAAAGGGATTAAAAGTATCGTCCGCGACGAATTTCAGGATTAACAATTAGTTCTTGTCTTAAAGGATCAACAAGAACTTCCATGGCTTCCATGGGCACAGCTCCCAATAAGGGTTCGCAATCACCAGGAAGAACAATGGCATTGCAGCTTGTTGTTTTGTCCTGATACCTTATCTCAATTGGACCAACCAGATCATGTTCCTCAGTCTTATTACTTGCCAACCAAACTCGTTGACGTGTTATTAAAGGTAGTTGAAGTACCTCTTGGATCGTTTGGTTAATGGCCAATACATAAGAGCCTGTGTCTACTAGCATGTTCACGCGGATACGTTTTACCTCATCGTGGTCAATTAAGTTTTTTCTTGCCTGATACACATCGCTGGCATTCAGCAACTCGATTTCTGCATAGATCATTCCCATAGATTTGAATTAAAAATAGTGATTGAAAATTGGTTTTTGATTAGGGGTTTCCACGATCACGGCAAACTATTAGCTTCAACCCGCCCATCCCTCCCTGTCCAGGCTTCGGTAATGAATTGCTTCAGCCAGATGCTCAGGTTGGATCTGTGGAGTACCTGCCAGGTCGGCAATGGTGCGGGAAACTTTGAGTATTCGGTCGTAGGCGCGTGCGGAGAGATTGAGTTTGGTCATAGCCGATTTAAGCATATTTGCCCCGGCACTATCGATCACACATATTTCCTTGAGCATTTTGCTGCTTATTTGTGCATTGCAATAGATGCCCGTATTTTCTTTATACCGCTCGGCCTGTATCTCCCGCGCCCTGATCACCCGCTCGCGGATAGATGCCGAGGATTCTGTTTGCCGCAGGGAGGACAGTTCACTAAAGGCGACGGGTGTTACTTCCACATGCAGGTCGATCCTGTCAAGCAAAGGTCCCGATACTTTGTTCAGGTATTTCTGTACGCCACCTGGAGGGCAGGTACATTCTCTTTCGGGATGATTATAGAATCCACAGGGGCAGGGGTTCATCGACGCGATCAACATAAAGGAGGCTGGGAAATCGATCGCCATTTTGGCGCGGGAGATCGTTACTTTTCTTTCTTCAATAGGTTGTCGCATCACTTCAAGCACGGTGCGTTTGAATTCAGGAAGTTCATCCAGAAACAGCACGCCATTGTGCGCCAGTGATATTTCACCCGGTTGTGGATTGCCCCCGCCACCCACGAGGGCCACATCGCTGATGGTATGATGCGGGGAACGAAAAGGTCTTCGGGAAACCAATGTCGCGTTTTCCGGAAGCTTTCCCGCCACCGAATGGATCTTGGTGGTTTCGAGGGCTTCGTTCAAACTCAGTGGAGGAAGGATGGTGGGCAATCTTTTCGCGAGCATGGTCTTACCCGCTCCCGGCGGCCCGATCAAAATAGCATTATGTCCCCCGGCAGCGGCAATTTCCAGGGCACGTTTGATATTCTCCTGGCCTTTTACATCGGTGAAATCTATTTCGAAATCATATTGGGCATTAAAAAATTCTTCCCGTGTATTGATGGTGGTGGCCTGGATCCCTTTCTCTCCGTTTTCAAAGAATTTTATAACCTCCTTGATATGATTGACCCCGAATACGGGAAGGTTGTTGACAATGGCTGCCTCCCGTGCATTCGCATGGGGTATGATCACTCCCTTGAATCCTTCTTTGCGTGCCTGAATGGCAATGGGGAGTGCGCCTTTGATGGGACGAACCTCTCCATCGAGGCTCAATTCGCCCATGATGACATATTTGTCAATGGCCTTGCCATTCTCCAATTGATCCGAGGCAGACAGTACACCAATGGCCATGGGCAGGTCAAAGGCCGTTCCGCTTTTTCGCAGATCCGCGGGCGCCAGGTTGACCACGATACGGGTGCGGGGCATCAATAACCCGATGGATTTGATCGTGCTTTCCACCCGTTGCATGCTTTCCTTTACTGCGCTATCCGGCAAGCCCACCACCACACTTTCTTTTCCTGTGGCCATCCAATTCACTTCCACCGTAATGGTGCGGGCCTCTACTCCATATACAGCGCTTCCATAGGTTCTTACGAGCATGGAGTGAAAGTAGAAAACAAGTGGATGTGTTCAGCAGAAAAGGCAACGGGGTTTTTAGGGAAAATCACCGGTGGATTGTGGTGTTTTAACCGTCAGGACGCGAGAACATTAATGAGCGCAAGGGTAGTTATTTTTTTCAAGGCGGTGGTTTTGAGGGAAATTACCCCTAATTTGATCCCAAGTCCTGGTGGAGGACTTGGAAAATAAAGTTAAATTGATTAGGAAGTTTATTTATTTACTGAGATTTATTTTTTTTAAAGCCTATAAAAAATATATGGGTTGGGGGGAAAGAGACATCCCTGGTATATATGCTTTATGTGTTGTGTCACTTCTAATCGGATTTAATTTATTAACTATCCTTTTTTTCTTATGCAGCATTCTTAACAGCGGTAACGTTGAAATTAATCGAAATTGGGGGTATATACTGTTTCTTTTTTCATTATCATTTAATTATTTAATAATCTATAAATATCCTGGAATTCAAAAAATAGTTATTGAGTATGACACTTTGGAGTCTCAAAAAGTAAGGAGCTTAAAATATTGGGCCATTAGTTATACTGCAATTTCAATACTTCTTTTTTTTGGCAGTATCTTTCTTTAGTTTAACATGGAGTTAGGTCTCGGTCTCCCTCCCTTGCCAACAAAAGCATACGCCAGCTAAATAATTTTTAAGAGATTTGGGTAAGAAATAACAACAGAGGCGCAGAGATTATAATTGAATTTTTTTCAAAGCGGTGGTGTGGATGGGCCGTAGTCTGGTTAACTACAATTGTGTTAGTTTGGAGTTTGTAAGACAACAGCCAGCGTACTTCTGTTTTTTTGAAAAGGTTTGGGAAGACTCAGGAGAGCGGGGAAAATGGAGATTACCTTTTATAGACGAGATTCTGAGAAAGGGCCAGTGCTTCCAATTTCTGATTCTAAATCTGTTCTTAGATAAAAATTACTAGTATGATAGTAAATATAATCTTAATTTTAGTATTTAGTTTCATAAACTTTCAAGTGAAATACCAGGTACTATCGCGCCAAGATATTTTGAAAATGGTGAAGGAGCAGGCGGCTACTTTGGATTCTCAGATCGCATATAACAAATCTTTTGTTTATTCATTTAAGAATGGGAAAAAGGCAGTAGTCAGCCTTTTTGATGGGGAAGGTGTACTTTTTAATGATATTTCTAAGTTAAACGAAATGATAGAGGCAAGATATTTTCCAGTAAAGGAAAAGGATTGCGTTTTTGTAACAGAAAGAAAAAAAATTTTGAAGATAGATGAAAATATTGATTTTTTCCTTTCAAGTTTGGGAAAACGTATCGGGATGGAAATTAACATAGATACATCTGCAAATTATCTCGATTCTGTTGCTAAGAGAATAAACAGTGTTAAAGAAAAGGAGTTAAGTGAAACTGATAATAAATTCTCATTGGAGATAATAATTTTTATTGGAGAGATAGTAAGAAAAATGGATAATAGTGCGAAATGGAGTTTGTCAACTATATATTTGATGAATCCATATTATATCCCAACGATAAAAGGAGATAATGGTCTTGGAATGAAATTTAATGATATAATAAATGATAATCTTGAAAAGGGAAATTTTGATATTCGAAAGTGTATTGAGAGAATTTTTTCGTATAAATTCACCAGACGATAATAGGTCTCGGTCTCCCTCCCTTGCCAACAAAAACATACGCCAGCTAAAACACAGTCCGGATAATATGGGACTGGGTATTTTGCTTTGCATCCGCTGGCATAGATTTTAGCTCAAAAAATGTTCAAAGTAAGAATTCATAAAATAAAGGAATGACTGCAATAAATGATTTGTTAAGAAACTTCTATAAGGATGGCACTAGTGAGTTGCATTGGGGTAAGATTATAGCAAGTGTTTTATTTGCTTTATTATTACTGTCAATAGGCCTTTGTAATAGAAGTAAAAAACAAAAATTGAATTCAGAAAGAGAAAGAGATCACCGATATACAATAGGAGTGACCGGGGTTAAACACCATAATATTAGAAGCTCACAACCTACAGTTAATTTCTACTACGAAGTTTTGGGGAAACAATACGAGGGAACTGAAAGTATTGGAGCTTCATACGAAAAGGTTGTAACTCCCAATGGGGGCAGATTCTTTGTTGAATTTTCTACAAATAATCCAAGTAACGGCAAGCTTCTCTTTGATCACCCGGTACCTGACTATATTCGATCTTTTCCTGATAGTGGTTGGATTGATATTACTGAGGGAACTCTGAAAGGATGGGCTCCAGAATAGGTGGATAGGTCTCGGCCTCCCTCCCTTGCCAACAAAAACATACGCCAGCTAAGTAATTTTTAAGAGATTTGGGTAAGAAATAACCACCGAGGCGCAGAGACACAGAGATTATATTGAGTTTTTTTGAAGGCGGTGGCTTTGGTGGGCCGTAGTTTGGTGAACTATAATTGTGTTAGTTTGGAGTTAGTAAGACAACGGCCAGCGGGGGTAGATAAGGCTGGAATTGTTGATAAGGGAACCTTAGAGACTTCGCATGGAGATACTAAAGTTGATCCAGATGTGTTTAAGGCGGCAGAAGAATTAGAAAAGATAAGCGTCTATATGGATCCAAATGATAATCGACATCCAAATAATGCTGATTATTTGATATCAGGATCAGTGAATGAAACGATATTTCAAAAATTGAGGGTTCGTTTGCGTTCAGGTAAAAATCAAGGCGCGTTAAAAAACTTCAGTTTATAGAACTGACACCAGCAATGGCCCAAGATATAAAATTGGAAAAAGATGAAAATTTATTGGATTGTAGTCCTAGCTATTAGTTAATTGGGATGTCATAACCAACCACAGCAGCCGCCTTTGTCATTGGATGAAGAATTATTCATGGACTCCTTAGGCAAAGTTTGGAAAGTTAAGGTGGAGCGAAATATTGACGGAATGTTGTTGGAGCCATTTTATAAGGAAGGGGCTAGGGGTATTTATGCTTTAGATGTTTATTTTCAATGCAATAAATTGTTATTGCTAAATATGAATGCTGATAGTGCCTATGAACTTGCTAACCAAACAGTACTACCTTTGTTTGACATAATAAAAAACGAATCAAAATATGATGAAATTGCAATTTCCTTTACTTGCTCTACCTCTTTAGCGCAAAGCTCGAAATTTAAAGATATGGTTTTTCGTTTTTCAATCGATTCGTTAGATAGTAACAGGAGTAGTATTTCCAATTAGTTGACTATTTCTTGGTTAGGGTAGTGTTTCAAATTAGTAGGTCTCGGTATCCCCCCTTGTCAATAAAAACATACGCCTGTAGGTATCCCAAAAAAGCATCCAGGTTATTAGGTCTCGGACTCCCTCCCTTGCCAACAAAAACTTACGCCAGCGAAAACACAGTCCAGAAAAGATGGGACTGTGTTTTTTGCTTCGCATTCGCTGTCATAGTTTTTGGCTGCGGTCAGTCGCCTTCATCCGGTGCTGATGAAGCCCTTTTTTGATGCGCTTCGCCTCCCAAAAAGGGCTTCCGCACCTCCACATTTTTCCGCCCCCCGTTTACGGTGATCCTAAAAGTATCCCCGCACACAGGGCGTAGCTGTTACTTTTCTGACACCTTGCGGGTGGGTGCGCCACCTGCGCACCACCGGCTGCGCTTCGGCTCCAGATGCACTTGAGGCCACGCTTATGCCCATTGACAGAATGGTATAGTAAAGAGAGCAGGGTTTTGAGATTTTACAAAGGCCCTGAAAGGGCCACCCGTTTGTAGCCAGATGTTTCCAGGAGGTTCCGTGACCCTGAAAGGGTCGCCCGGCTTTTTGGAGATCTTTTCGGGGTCAGAAGAGGTAATTTTTCGGAAATTTGGGTAAGAAATGACCACAGAGGCGCAGAGACACAGAGATTATATTGAATTTTTTTCAAGGCGGTGGCTTTGGTGGGCCGTAGTTTGTTGAACTAGGATTGTGATAGTTTGGAGTTTGTAAGACAACGGCCAGCGGGGCAAAATAAACCTATGCCGGTAGATAAAAAAACTTATTAAATGAGAAAGAATAAAGTCATGAAAACACTATTTTTTATTTTCAATTGTATCGGTTGTTTCTCTTGTTCACAAAAGGAAATGATATTTAAGATAAGTAATCTGGAGCCACAAGAGTTAAGGGTATACTATAATTGGGAAGGCTTCCCTAAATTACCTCAAGACTCAATGGGAAATTATGTAGTAGTGTTTGATACGAGCAAAATCATATTTACTTCCACAAGCTTCACAGAAATAAAGAATCACACGAACACTTTTTGCTTTAAGGATTACAACTATAAATGCTTTAAAGAAGACATGGAGATTGAACAATTGGGGTTTACTATCAATACATATTCCCATTTTTCTTCTGATACAACAAAGCGTGAGAAATATAAAAATCCTTACGACCAAATATTGATTGAAAAAGTTAATAGGGAAGCTATGAGGAAAAATAATTAGGTCTCGGTCTCCCTCCCTTGCCAACAAAAACTTACGCCAGCTAAGTAATTTTTAAGAGATTTGGGTAAGAAATAACCACAGAGGCGCAGAGACACAGAGATTATATTGAATTTTTTTCAAGACGGTGGCTTTGGTGGGCCGTAGTCTGGTGAACTATAATTGTGTTAGTTTGGAGTTTGTAAGACAACGGCCAGCGTACTTCTGTTTTTTTGAAAAGATTTGGGAAGACTCAGGAGAGCGGGGGTGAAGGGTGTTGGTATACCAGGCGCATATGTTTACATTAAGACGCAATATCCTGTTTATTATACGGAAAAGGAGAAGAAGACGCTGCTACAAACAGGAAATTACATTCCTCAAAATCACAGTTCTCAGCCATATGACTTAAATAATTTTCCTGCTGCACCATCAAGTTTACAAAATGGAAATAAAGACAAAAGTGCTACAGGTCATAACTAAACTGAAATTAAATAGTGCAAAATACTTGCCGTTTTTGCTTACGGTATTTTTCTCTTCTTGCATTTCAAGCTATGAGTTTGAATATGATAATAAGAAAGAAATATACCAAGATGCAGTGGGCTGTCTACATCAAAATTATTTTAAAATATTTAATACTTCAAAGTTGGAGAATTCCATCTCCCTTTACAAACAGAATTTTATAGGCGACAGTACATGTAGTAATATATTTAAGTTGATGGTGGAACAATCTATAGAATTTGTAAATTATTACAAAGACAGTACCATAGCTTTTTATGCGAATTCAAATAGGGGGATTAGGAAAAAACAGCATATTTTAATGTTTTCGAATGAAAGGAGGAAAGTAATTGAAAAGCTATCATCTGAAATTAAAATTATTAGAGAGAACAGTGACGGTTGCTATGAATTAGAGAGAGTTATAAGTTTAGCCAACTAAATTTAGCCTTACTGTTGATTCTGAAAGGAAGTTTTAAGCGGGATTGATTTGTATTTTAAGGAAGGTGTAAGCACTATTAGTGGAGAAATATGTGGTTTCTGGAGGAGGGGCTTTTGGAGGGGACAGGGTATCTGACTATTTGACCGACTCTAGTAATTTTAGGATATACGTCGGCACATTTGATAATGCTAATGAAAACTTTACTTATGAATGCAAAGGTGATAGTATATACATCGAGAAAATAAGTATTGAAGAAGAGGGCATTCCATACAAAACTAAAACAGTGGTTAGAGTAATAGAAAAAAGAGTTATTGATTTAAACATTTTGAGAAACAATGGTAAATTTGAGTAAGCTAGGAAGTAGTTTCATCCTCCCCCTGCTGTTTGAAGCTTATTCATTTTAAAATTAGGTAATAGTTGGCGGTAACCGCAGGCTTCCGCCAATGAACTATATTTGGGATGAGGGAATAAGCTAAGGAAATCGGGGCCGTAGTCTGGTGAACTAAGATTGTGAGTGTTTGAAGATAGTTAGACAATAGCCAGTGGAGGCGGGTAAACTTAACGCAAACTATGAAAAGGTTAAAGGAAGAACTAATAAATACCTTTAGCATTGTATTCCTTATTATTTTTTTTGTGAATTGTAATGACAATTCACCTAAACAAGAAAATAAGGATATGCAAAAGGATGTCAACCATGAAATGATTCTGGCTAAAGAACTTTTTTTTAACTGTACTGGAGCCAGAGATACTTTTTTTTCAAATGGCGACTATCTCAAATATATTCCAATTGATAAAGAACATTATGAAATTGAAATAAAGATTAATAATGTATTAGATACACTTGATTTGTATCTCGGCTGCAATACTCATAGTGGGATGATTCCTAAAGTATTATTTAGATCAGATTTAGGTTATTTAGGCCTAGGGCAAGGTTCTTCAAGTTACAGGTATTTAAACCTTTGCAGTTTAGATAAGGAAGCTAAAGAAATTAATGTAGTTAAATTTGAAACGGCAATAGATGTGTCTTCGGAGAATGACGGTTTTCTTTTCACAAAAGATAACTGGCTGGTTTTATACGATAGAAAGAACGAAAAGTTTTATTGCAAAAACCTTCTAAGTGATGGTAAAAACCTCAAATCAAAGGAATTTGAATTGCATAAAAATAAAGCTGTTATTATCGGTGAAAATGGCGATTCGAAAGCTTACTTTTTAGATGAATTTATAGTTAGAGGCAGTCTCCCATAGCTATGCGGTGCAATCTTTCTGAATTTTATGTGAGAAAGTATTCGGAAATCCGGCACTTGGTATAGATGTGGATAGTAGGTCTCGATCTCCCTCTCCTTGCCATCAAAAACATACGCCACCTAAAACACAGTCCAGATAATATGGGACTGTGTTTTTTGCTTTGCACCCGCTGTCATAGTTTTTGGCTGCGGTCAGTCGCCTTCATCTTGTGCTTCGGAAGCCCTTTTAAGTCTGGCGGCCAGATAAATTATGTCTACTCATTTTGTTTGTTAGTATCAAATAAAAGTGTAGTTTAGTATCAAATAAATATTTTTGATACTAGATAATATAATAGAAGTTATTGAAAGTCAGAAAGTTAATCTGGGCCATATAACAAGGGGGATGCTCCGAATGGAACTGGATAAACTTCCTGATATGGAAACCCATGCCTTGATCCTAACCGGTGTTCGGCGATGTGGGAAGAGCACCCTTGTTTCCCAATTCCTGAAAGAAAGGCATGTTAATTTCCTTTATTTGAATTTTGAAGACCCTCGATTATATGAATTTGAATTAAAGGATTTCACTAAACTGGATGAATATATACAGGAAAGCAAAATCCGGGTATTGGCTTTTGACGAAATCCAGGTCATTGATCAATGGGAAAGATATATTCGACAAAAAGTGGACCAACGGTTCAGAGTTATCCTGACGGGCTCAAATGCATCCATGCTGAGCAGGGAATTGGGAACCAAACTAACAGGACGACAAATTTCCCGGGAATTGTTTCCTTTTTCGTTTGAGGAGTTCTGTCAATTCCGAAAAGAAAAGAAATCAAAAATTTCCGCATCAACGTATCTGGAAACAGGCGGCTTCCCGGAATATGTAGTTAGTGGGAATCAAGAGATTTTAACACAGCTATTTAATGACATTCTTGTGCGAGATATAGCCGCACGCCATGGCATTCGCGATATTCGATCTTTACAACGACTGGCTTTATATCTGATCACCAATATTAGCAAACCAGTTTCAGCGTCAAACCTTAAATCACTAATCAATCTCGGAGCCACCAGCACCATATTGGAACATATGTCCTATCTAGAAGATGCCTATTTGCTATTTTTTATACCCAAATTCAGCTATTCACTCAGAGCCCAGGCAATCAATCCCCGGAAGGTGTATGCGGTAGATACAGGGTTGGTTCACGTCAATTCATTGTCGTTCAATGATGATCATGGACGGAAATTGGAGAATATGGTTTTTCTTCATTTGAGAAGATCTTATCACGATATCAGTTATTTTTCTGAAAAGGGGGAATGTGACTTTGTCGTGTCAGAAAAAGGAAAGGTTTCTAAGTGTATTCAGGTATGTTATCATTTAAATCCGGATAACCAGGATCGTGAGTTAAATGGTTTATTCGAGGCGCTTGAGTTTTTCTCCATGGATACGGGTTGGATCATTACACTTGACCAAAAAGACAAATTCGAGCGGAATGGTAAAACCATACTGGCAGTCCCGGTGTATGAGTGGGCCTAGGTGAAAGGAAATTAATTAATAACCGCATTGATCCTCGCCCATAAATTATTATCATATCCCGATACAGCAAAAACCGGATTGTTGGGATCACTGAAATCACCCATTCTGACAATGACCATTTTCTTGCTTGGAATGATATAGATGCGATTGTCTTGTGCCCCCATGGCGGCAAACATGTCATTTGGCGCATTGGTGACCAGGTTCGTATTGTAAACCACCTGGCTTTGGGGAACCATATACTTCCCTTTTCCATTCAGCCACCACAGATAACCATACGATGGGTTCAAGGTATTGGAGGTATTGGTACTTTCTGTAAAATAAGTTTCATTCACCACCTGCTCGGTATTCCACTTGCCTTTATTCAAAGCCAGCAGGCCAAAGCGGGCCATGCTTCGGGTGTTACTGGAATAAATTTTAAATATGGGCCCGAAATTCCATGAACCATCCATGCCGATCTTGTTCTTCAGCTTGGCCGAAAAATAAGCCTCAAAGCTCTGGGTGGTGGCATCCGCAACCACATCCATCAACTCCTGAAATACATTTCCATAGGCCCAGCGGTTTCCGGCATCGGCCATATAGGTAAGATTGGCGGGAATGACGAAATTACTGCTATCACTCAACCCGGAGGTCATGGTCAATAGATTCCTTACAGTGATCAGGTTTTCCTTTGCCAACGGAGTGCTTGTCCAGCCCGTACCAACATATTGCGATACCTTATCGCTAATGTTTAAATATCCTTCCTGCTGGGCAATACCCGTGGTGGTAGCTACCAGCGTTTTACCGGCACTGTTCCAGGTCCATTGGTCGGTGGAAGTATGGCCATTAAAATACTCCTCCATCACAATCCGTCCATTTACCAGGATCATAAATGATTTGGTATTGGTTTGTGCGAGAAAATCCTTCAATTTTTGAATGGAATCTGTTTTCCAGCCCAGACTGGCTGCGGTTTTTGTTTCCCAGGTGGTGCCGGTTAAAGCAGGGAAATACATGGTTTCCGCAGCGGGGGGATTAGTGTCATCCTTGGTACACCCCGTTACAAAAAGGGTGATCAGGAGGGAGAGTAGGGTCGTATTTTTCATAAAGTATTGAATCTCAAAAATCAAACCTATAGACAGCAATTGGAGACCAACGTTTAACGAACAGAAAGAATTAATATTATTTAAAGCCTCTCCAACATCTCGACCACCTTCTCCCGCTTTAAAATTAGATACCCCAGCCGGTCGTTGCTGATGCCTTCCCTCAGTTGATAAGAGAATTCAAGCTGCTCGTCGGTTACATTGGTTTCAAAATACCGGAAACTGATATTGGGATAGGATTTCAATTCTTCCCCGATCTCATATAGATGGGTGGATAAGATAAAAAGCGAGTTTTTGATCTTGATAAGCCCCTTTATCACGGTAAGGGAACATTTCATCGCGTCCTGGACATTCGTGCCTTTGAATAACTCGTCGATCAGCACCAACCATTTCCGACCATTGTTGATCTTTTCAATCGTATGCCGGATGCGTTGTACTTCATTAAAGAAATAGCTCTCGCCCTTGGCAATATTGTCCATCACATTGATATTGGTCAGCAACCCATCCATCAGCGTAAGGGTGAATTCTTTGGCAGGTACTCCCATTCCCATATGGGCGAGAAAGACCGCTGCCCCCATGGATTTGATCAAGGTACTTTTGCCCGCCATATTCGCTCCGGTGAGAAACAAAAAATTCTGCGAAGGGTCCAGGTCTACATCATAGGCGGTGGGACGCGGGAGCAGGATATGATACAACCCCTTTGCCCTTACTGTTGCCGCATCGCTTTCAATAAAGGTGGGGAAACTGAGTTGATAGGTTTTTACAGCATGCGCCATGGAATACCAGGCATCCAGTCGCCCAAATATGTCGATCAACTCCAGGGTGTTAGTCTTATACCGGTTGCGCAATTGATACCCAAAGTAAATATTTTCAAGGGGTGTCAATTTCGAATCCGCATGTTGAGCGGCGAGTTTTTCCAAGGCGGGTTCACGGAGTAATTGGAGCAAGCGGTCAATATAGATCTTGAAAAAAGCGGGCAGGTCCACATGTTCAAACAATAATCCCAGTTGCCGGATGCCCTGAAAAAAATCAGCAAAATGTTTGACCGAATACTTGATCATGGAATAGTCTTCCGAGTGAAGGGCCCGATAGAAAAAGGAATTGATAGGATTGGGATGCTCGGGCATGGGGTCGAGACTGTAATCCAGATATTTTTCCATGACCAGGAGCGTACCATTGCTGATATTGGCAGGCCATTGATCGAGTTTTTCGGAAAGGGTTTGAATGATCTTCTGGGTACCCAGAATACGCCTGAGATCGGAGTGGGGTTCGTTGAAAAAATACTTCAACCATTCACGGCCATAATTGGTGCGGGTGAAGTTGAGTTTATGAAAAATGGAGAATTCTTCTTCGTTTTGGAAGATGGCAATGTCGTTGAAGGTCTGTTTGTCAATTTGCATTATCGGTTGAATTGGAGACGCTGTCCCCATTGAGATTCATTGATCACTCCGTTTCCATATACCAAATGCCCGTTTACAAAGGTATGCGTCACGGAGGCCGGGAAGTTAAACCCTTCCAGCGGGCTCCAGCCACATTTGTACAGGATATTCTCCTTGTTTACCTGCCAGGGTTGTTCCAGGTCAACCAATACCAGGTCGGCCATATAGCCTTCGCGGATATAGCCCCTTTCTTTTATCTCAAAACAATCCGCCACGGCATGGCTCATTTTCTCCACGATCTTTTCCAGGCTGATCTTTCCCTGTTGGTGATAATAGAGCATCAGGTTGAGCGAGTGCTGTACAAGCGGTAAACCGGCATGTGCTTTTTCATAGGGCTCATTCTTTTCCTCCCAGGTATGCGGGGCATGGTCGGTGGCGATCACATCCAACCGGTCATCCAGCAGGGCCTTCCATAATCCATCACGGTTATGCGGTGCCTTGATAGCGGGATTGCATTTGATCCGGTTGCCCAGGGTGGCATAGTCATCACTTGTGAAATGCAGGTGATGTACACAAACTTCGGCGGTGATCCTTTTCTGTTTCAGGGGAAACATATTGGTGAACAGGGCCAGTTCTTTTTCGGTACTGATGTGGAGAATGTGGAGCCGGGTATCATATTTCTTGGCGATCTGAATGGCCATCAGCGAAGATTCGTAACAGGCCTCCTCATCTCTGATCACCGGATGATCGGCTGGTGAGAGGGGTTCGCCGGTGGCCATTCTTTTTTCTTTGTTCAGTCGAATGATCCGTTCGTCCTCGCAATGGGTGGCGATCAGGACTTCGCTTTCGCGAAATATTTTATCCAGTGTATTGGGATTGTCCACCAGCATATTGCCCGTGGAAGAACCCATAAAGATCTTTACCCCGCAGATATCCTTTTTGCGGGCATTGGTCTTCAGTACTTCATCGGCATTGTCATTCCCGGTCCCCATAAAAAAAGAATAATTGGCCAGGGAGGAGCGGGCGGCGATGGCATATTTATCTTCCAGCAATTCCTGTGTCAGGGCATTGGGGATGGTATTGGGCATTTCCATAAAACTGGTCACCCCACCGGCCACAGCGGCCCGGGCTTCGGTGTAGATATTGGCCTTGTGGGTAAGACCGGGTTCCCGAAAATGAACCTGGTCATCAATACAGCCCGGGAGCAGGTATTTACCATCAGCAACGATCTCTTCCGCCTGTGCATTTCCTCCGGAAATGACCCCGCCTACCTGTTCGATCCGGCCCTCTTTTATCCAAAGGTCACCTTCCTGTATGCTTCCCTCATTAACAATCCGGGCATTCTTTATAATATATTGACCCATATCTCGTTAAATATTTTTCTGTGTGTTCAGGGCTTTCCGTGAGCCATTATTTGGCTAACTTGTCACCAGCTTCAATTCAATATCACATGCAATTTAATCAAAAACGCCCCCTCCTTGTCGTTTTGGCAATGGCCATTTCATCGGCTACGGCATTTGCCCAATCCACTTTTCTGCAACAAGGTTCCAAAGACCAGATCATCCTGGAAAGGCTGGAGATCAAGGCGCAAAAGGATTCTGTCCTGAATTTCTCCAAGAACCGCTATCTCACCCGTCGATATGCGGCAGGGGCAGTGGGGAGATGGGAGCAGCATGTGGGTATGCAATCACTCTCCAAAACAGATGCCTACAATATTCAGGGTTTATTACAGGACAACATCGAGGAGCTGCCCGATAGCGTCCGGCTCAGGCTGGCTAGCCGCAAACCTTTGGGACGTTTTTACCAGACTCCATCCAATCTGTATGAGGTCCACATCAAAGACTTTGATCTGGTCATCAATCCGGTGATCCAGTTCAGGTATATGAAGGAGAGTGGGAATGATGAAACGCTTTTTCAAAATACACGCGGCCTGGCGCTGAGGGGACGAATTTCGAATAAGATCGGGTTTGCCGCGTACCTGACCGAGAACCAGGAGCGGGATCCTTTCTATGTGCAGGCCTGGGAGGATAGTTTTAAATCTGTTCCCGGCGGCGGTTATTATAAAAATTTCAAGGGTACGGGGTTTGATTATTTTGATGCCAGGGGCTACTTCACTTTCAATGCCGCGAAATATATTGATATCACTTTTGGCTATGACCGCAATTTTATCGGTAATGGGTACCGTAGCCTTTTCCTGAGTGATTTTAGTCAGAATACACTTTTCTTAAAACTCAATACCCGGATCTGGAAATTCAATTACCAGAACATCTTTATGGAATTGACCCAGACAGAGCCACGCGCTGCGGACCGGTTACTCCGGAAAAAATATGCCGCGATGCACCACCTGGATGTGCAACTGACCAAATCCATCAATGTGGGGCTGTTTGAAGGGGTGGTCTTTGGCCGGAGCAACCGGTTTGAGTTTGGCTACCTTGTCCCGGTTATTTTCTATCGTTCCATTGAGCAGCAAAACGGAAGTTTTGATAACTCGGTGGCTGGACTTGATTTCAAAGCGAATATCCGCAAACAGTTTCAGGTATATGGGCAATTCCTGTTGGACGAATTCAACCTGGCACAGATCAAGCGGAATGACGGATGGTGGGCCAATAAGTGGGGACTTCAATTAGGTGCGAAATACATTGATGCATTTGGGATTGATAACCTGGACCTGCAGGTGGAAATGAACAGGGTGCGTCCGTTTACTTATTCGCACCGTGATTCTGTGGCCAACTATACCCATTATAACCAACCGTTGGCTCATCCCCTGGGGGCCAACTTCAATGAGGTTATTGCCATCCTTCGCTATCAACCGGCACCACGCTGGACGATCTTAGGGAAGTTGATGAGTTGGAAGCAGGGTTTGAATGTTGGAGCGCAGAGTTATGGCAGCAATATCTTTTTACCTAATATACCGCCGTTCAGGGTGGGTGATTATGGTTATGAAATTGGCTCGGGTACAGAGGCAAAGACCATGTATGGGTCTTTCTTACTGTCTTATGAACTACGCCCCAATCTTTTTATCGAAGCGCAAGGAGTTTACCGCAAATTTGATGTACCATCCAATTCATCCCGAAATAGTTCGGCCAAGGTATTATCGGTTGGAGTACGATGGAATGCTTTTAGGAGAGAGTTTGAATTTTGATTATAACAAAATTGAAATTCAACGAGGTTAGATATCCACATGCATATCTGTCCTGTTTTCAAGCACCATTGAATTTTTGTTTAGTTTGTTTCCAAGAAACATACCAATCAAGAGGGTTACTAAATGCGTAAAGAATATTATGACCTGATTGACAATTGCATCTTTTCCTATCATTAATGCAAACCCAATAAAGGATAAAAACAAAATAACAATTATAGTGACGATAACCCCTTGAGTTATTATCACTTTTCTATAATTTGTAGATTTATTTTTTTGCATTTCAGATTCATACTGTAAGGACAGTTCTGAAAGTTTTGTATTGTATTCCAGTTTTTTCTCTTCTAATTCGATCTGTTTTTCTTCCAGATCAAACCTTCTTTTTTGTTGTTGGATAATGGAATTAAAAAATTCCCGCTCAAAGCCAGATTTCGGTGGCTGATTTGAATATTTTTGGTGATGAGACATAACCTTCTCTTATATAAAATTTTCCAAATCCGTTACTTCCAATCCTTGGGGGGATAAAAATTGCATTTTTTGCTATCAGCTTATTTTTTTTTGCGAATTCCTGAAATTGGCGTGCTGTAAGAACTTTGTATGTCGCCCCGTCAAAATAATTAAAGTACCTCGGTACCATAACTCGTTTATTTATTTTGTTTAGGATTCAATCCGATTATATCACAAAGTTGACTGAAAACTAAACACCAGAAAACAGCATTTACACGACAAAAAACACGACAACAAAGTGGTGGAAACTATCCTTCGAGATGGATGCTAAACATGATCATTCTTGACTGGATCCGGTCAAAAATATTGGAGTATTTCAGGGATTCATCACGGCTATGGATATTCCGCAGGCCGTTGCTTATTTTGATCTCCGGGGAGAAGATAAAACTGGGGAAATAGAAATTGAAACCGATTCCTGCTTCCACGCCATAATCGAACTTTTGGAGTTTGACCAGGTCTTCGGCCCTTTTGGCGCGGGCATTGGCGGCGAGATCGAGATCGGCTTTGAAACCTCCGAGCATATATACCCGAAAATTGCCGATCCGGTCGCTATTGAATTTTAATTGAAATGGAAACGAGAAGATCACCGATTCTATGTTTTTGGTGATATTGGTGCCATCCAGGGGATCGGGATATTTCAGGGTATAGGCGATATTCCGCTGATTGAACATCAGGGTGGGGTTGAAACGGGCTTCGAGGCGGTTGGTGATAGGTGCGGTAGCATGTAAACCCAGTTGAAAACCTACGGCATTCAATGGTTGGGCCACCATCACGGAATCATATTGAAGGAACCGGGGGTGTTTTTCAGCATGAAAACTGGCTTGTTGAAAACCCAGGGTGATACCAAAATAATAAGGTTTGGCATCATGGTCAGGTTGGTTGAGTTCAACCATTTGGGCGGCAATGGGAGAAAAGGACCCGGTGAATCCAAGGATCAAAACGAAAGGGATCAGCTTGCGGACTTTCTTCCATTGTAGATGCAACATATTCCAAAACTTAGCGGTTTAAACCCCGTTTGGGTAAAACCGGTACTCTTTAACAGGTTAACAAAATCAGCTCGATCGGGGAAAGCGGCAGATGATTCTTTCAGGTACTCGTAGGCTTCCTTGTTCTGTTTCAGCCAACGGGCCACTTGCGGGGCCACCAAACCCATATACAGGTTGTAAATCTTTCTGAATCCCGAATTCCTTGGCCTGGAAAACTCCAGCACAACCAATTTCCCACCTGGCTTCAGGACGCGGAGCAATTCGCCCAGTCCCTTTTCCAGATTCTCGAAGTTGCGTACCCCAAACGCAACCATTATGCCATCAAACGACGCATCAGGAAAATTTATTGCCTCCGCATCGCCTTTTAGCAATTGTATATGATTTGTAAGCCCTTCTTTTTCAATCTTTTGCCTGCCAATGTCCAGCATCTGCGCCGAAAGGTCGATACCGGTGACCTTGTCGGGTTTTAACATTTTACAGGTGAGAATGGCCATATCAGCTGTGCCGGTAGCCACATCCAGTATCTGTTTTGGCTGGTATTCCTGCAAAATACGGATGGCTTTTTTCCTCCATCCAATATCGATCCCAGCTGACAAAAACCGGTTCATCAGGTCGTATCGACCGGCAATCCGGTCAAACATTTCCTCTACCTGTTCCTTCTTGCCCTTGCTCGATTCCGAAAAGGGTTTAATATGATCGTGTGGCTGCATAGCGGCGCAAAGTTAGGAGGAAAATATCGGTTATCTTGCAGTGGGATGTTGGAGGTTGGATGTTGGATGTTGGTGGTCAGGGTTTCCAGGTACGGGTTCAAAGGTCCGACTTCGGACTTCGGACTCCTGACCACCAACATCCAACATCCAACCTCCCGCTACACAAAACAACATGCAAATTACCAGCGCTACCTACCTCATTTCCTCCGCCTACTGGGACAAATGCCCCAAACCCGACAGACCGGAATATGCCTTTATTGGCCGGAGCAATGTGGGTAAATCTTCCCTTATCAATATGCTCTGTGACAACCAGAAATTGGCAAAAACCTCTGCATCCCCGGGAAAAACACAATTGATCAACCATTTTGAGATTCTATCAAAAAAGGGGGAGAGGTCCAAGGCACAAAAATGGTATCTGGTTGACCTTCCCGGTTATGGCTATGCCAAAGTAGCACAGAAGGACCGCCGTCGCTGGGAACAAATGATCGAGAATTACCTGCGGAAAAGGGAGAATCTGGTGAATGTATTTACCCTGATTGATAGCCGGCATACTCCTCAGGCAATCGATCTCGAGTTCATAGAGCAGTTGGGTAAATGGGGAATCCCTTTTTCGATCGTATTTACCAAGACCGATAAAAATAAACCCATGGCCACCCAGCGTAATATCAATGCTTTTTTGGATAAGATGAAAGAGAATTGGGAATCGCTGCCTCCCTGGTTCACTACCTCTGCGTTTACTAAACTGGGTCGGGAGGAAATACTCGACTACATTAATGACCTGAACAACAGTGATAATATCCACACCCCTTGAAAACAGGTCATTTTCCAACGATTTATAGGCTTATTTGAGTATCTTGCCCCCGGATTTAACCTTCATATGAAAAGATTACTCTCTGAAAAGATCCTTGTACTAGCCTTGTTTGGAGTCGCCCTTTTCTTCTTCTACGTAGCGAATGAAGACACAAAGAAACTGGGGGTCCTTCAGAAGAACAATTCCAGCCCCTCTCTATTCATGTCCAATCAGCCTGACTCTACTACCGATGCTTCGGCAGGCACGCAGTTATTGCGCTGATCAATAAAGCTAAATTCCAGGTATTTTTTTTGAATGAACCCACTGTCTTGGGGTGACAGGTATTGGCTGCCGTTTTTCCCGGCAGAAATCAATCGGGACCGGGCGGGATCAGTTTACGATCTTGTTGGCACAACTACTGCTTGCAAAAGCCTCCGGTTTGGCTTTGAAAGCAAATCCCATACCCAGGATATATCCCATGGCTTCCCGCAAAGCATCATTGCTTTTGAATTGCGGGTTGGTATTGATATCCGCATGCACTTCCATGTCCACATTGTAAATAGTGAACAAATTGCAAAGCTCATACGCGATCTCAATACTCCTGGCTACTTCAGTCAGCATCCGTTCCTTGATGGTAAAGCGTTGGCGGGTCTTGTCATTTTGTATGAACATGAACCCTCCATGGCCCTCGCGCAAAAAGACAATGACCGTGGCAAATTCGGTCTCCTGTCCTTTCACCTGAGAGTCAGTGCCAATGCAAACCTTTAAGTGGAAACCTTTTTCCGTCTCACGCCGGATGGCGTTTTCAACGGCCTGGTAGATGGGGAGATCAATGGTTTCGCCATTAAATTTTCTCCAACGCATAGTAAAGAGGTTTTCCTAAGTTATCGAAAAACCTCCGGATTTGAGGAATCTTGTTTATTAAATGTGGATTAACCTAATGCAAAAAGCTAATAGCGCAAGGCTATTAGCTTTTACTATTTAGTCTTTATGGATTAGTTTTTGAAAAACTTCTCTGTCCAAACCTGCCCATTTCCCATAAAGCGGATAAGGTAGATACCAGATGCACCCGAACCCGTTTCAATGGAATTGAACCCTTTCTGGATCTTCCCGGTGCGAATGGAACGTCCATTATAATCGAGAACCTGGAATTGGTAATCGCCAGGACTGTTGACCGACAAGGTAGACCGTACCTGGTTGCCTATCAGCGTGGGCTTGGTAAAGCTACCGGAACGGAGGATGATCGTATTGGAGTATTCTTTGCGACCGGTTTCAAGGGTGGCCATGATCCGGTATTGAATGGATTTGTTTTCGTTAAAGAACCAGGAGTAATTTCTTTTATCCGGACTTAGATTGACCAGCGTTTTGAATTGGCGTCCATCGGTAGAGTAGAGTATCGTTAATTGGGAGATCGGCTCATCAGCCAGAATGGACCACTCCAGGTTATGCAGGTTCTGGTCAGCAATACCATTGAGCCTGAGGTCTTGAATTGGGAGCAGGGTACCATCAATAAACCCGGCCTGTAAAGAATAGGAACCCAGACTGCCATATTCGGAAGCATACATATTACCATCCCCATTTACACTGATATAATAAGTGCCTGCAGATAAAATAGTGTCGATAAGAGAACTGAGTTGATTACCGGGATTATAGGTGCCAAGGGCATTGAAATATTGGTCGTAGATCACCACGTTCATATCCAGGTCAGATCCGGCATTTCCGGTGCCAACATTGTAAGGAATGGCATCAAGCGTGAAGTTTCCGAATTCAGGGAGGTTAAACTCATAGTAATCGATATCGGTTGTACGTTCCACTACACCGTTGATGGTGAATTGCCCGGATACATCAAAACTCAGGTTGGTGGCAGCGGCAAAATTATTACCGTTGTCATCTGTCCGGAAACCAAATCCATTGTAACTGCTGGTGATCACATCCAGATCGGATTGGATACTGGCGCAGCCAAATGAGTTAGGTCCATTATGCCACACGGTCATATTCTGGTTATACCCGGCGCCCATGATCGGGGCCCAACCAATTTCACCTGTTCCCTGCCCCCAATTGTATTCAGAGGTTTTAAAACAGGCACCATCGTATGTGCTTTGGTGACGAAGTCCGACCGTATGCCCGGCCTCGTGCGAAACGGCCTCGGCAATGTTTTTTACATTATATCCAAACAAAGAAGAGAAAACAAAACAGGGTGTTCCGTCTCCCCATTTAAAAGAATTTACATAGGCTACACCCCCTGCACCACTGCCATACCATTCGTAGGAGGAAGTAATGATCACGCGCATACGGCTACTGGCCGGAGCGGCGGTGTATTTTGCTTCTTCGGTGGTGATATTGATATTAAAAGGACGATAATCTTCGGCCACGCGGTTAAATACCTCGGTAACCTGATCATTGGTAAGGCCGGATGTGTTGGCAGAAAAGGGGCCGGAGAAATTCCAGACGGTGCCAGTGACATACATTCCATCAAAATCCAACAAAATAGTGGCACTGGCAGACGGGAAGCTGTTAAGCACCGGCACCTGGGCTTGTGCAAAGACCAGGTGCGCGGTGAACAGGGCGGTAAGTACGGTTCGTAAAATGCTTTTCATAGTAGTAGGTGGTTGCGTTTTCGAAGGGCGGATAGGGATTAAAAACGGACCTAGCTGTCGATCATTCGTTGATCAAATCATAAAAACCTTTTTTTATAAAATAATAAGCATTCTTTTCCTGCACCAGTTCATAGGCATCCTGGTGCTGGAGACTAATGATCCTTCCGGTATACCGGACCGATCCATTGGCCTCCGTTATGCGGGCGATGTGCATCAGCGCTCCGTTGAAATTGGTCGAACGGATCGCTACACTGCGCACGGTACTGTCGCCGGGCTCAGATTTGGAGGTTACCACACCACGGAAATCAAATCCATTTCCGAAACTTCTATCTACACGCTGATCTTGCTGAACTTGTAAAAGGGATTGGAGCTCTGAAACAGAGCAGGGTATCCGTGATGGTAATTCTTGAAAAAGGGTTGGTTTGGAAAGATCCGGCTCCCGTACCGGTAAGGGCTTGTCCTGCGCGGTGAGGGTCAGAACGAAACAGACACAGATAAAGAGGAGGGAACCTCTTTTCAGGGTTTTCATTGTTTGGATTTTTTATAATAACGGATTTTTGCCCAGTAAATTTTATTACTGTTGCTTTCAGTGGGGACGGATTTCAAAAATCAGTATTATTTTTTGCAAATGCAATGATTTACCCTTAGCTATTTTTAAAATTCAGTAATAGTCGGTTAACAATACTGGTAATACTACGTGGTGTAAATGCTAAGTACCTATGGGGTATGCCCGATGAAAATCATACAGTGGTTAGTATTGTCCCGTTGACAGCATGACCAGCGTACAGGCTTCCAGTGTTTGTATCCCTTGCTTTTGTGCCAGGGATAGAAGTTCATCATTCTCTGTTCCGGGATTAAAGATGATCCGCCGGGGTTGGAGGGAAAGGATATAATCGTAATATTCTTTCTGATGTGTTGGGTTGAGGTAGAGGGTAACGGTGTCGATGTTTTCCAAAACCTTTTTTTCGGTACCGATCAGGGTATCGCCAACCACGGTTTTCTTACGCCCGATAGCTTCTACCGGGTGTCCATGTGATTTCAACCGTTGTAAGGCCAGATAGCTGTACCGGGATGGATTATCAGAGGCGCCGAGTATGAGGGTTTTTTTGGAAGACATACTGCAAAATTACCGGGATTTGTGGAATTATGGGATTACCCGGATCTCCGCGTATTTGTTTCTCGCAGCGCCCGCTAAGATCTTTGCGAACGCTGCGAGAAACTGTAGATTGAAAAAGTGCACTACTTGTTTCCAAATAAAAAGAGCAGGAACAAAGCCATACCACCTAATTGCATTCCGGCGATCCAGGAATAGGATTTGAGGATGCCGGCATAACTCATTCTCCGGATATATTCCCGGAAAACGAGTATCACAAGCATCACCAGAAAAACCTTAACCGCCACCACTGATAACCAGGCAGCCGATACGATGAGCGGTATAAGCAGAAGATTGGAGGTCAGCGCCAGCATGTTCACCTGCCCCAGGAATTCAAAGGCCTTCTCTTTCTTTAAGAAAAATGCCAGGCTGAGGTTACAAACCACCAATAGAAAATGCCCTGATTGTAATTCCCAAAAATTAAGTGTGTAAGTGGGTATGGATTGGAGCAACTGGTGGGCGGGTATCAACATAAGGGTATTAAAGAGAAGCCCGAGGAAAAGAAACAATATTCGATACCGATAGTCAAAAGAAGGTGAACAATCTATTTCGCCAGGCCCGCAGGGTATAGCGGTGATCACTTTGCGGTTATACGAAATGAGTTTGTATAATTTCCGAAGTAAAAAATTGATGGGTGCCCAATGCCCAATGGTCTTAACAAAAGGCATCTTTCGACCCAGAATCTCCAGTAATGCATCAATGCCATAGAGTACCATGGCGGATTCTTTGTTTACCAGCGGGATCTCATTGGTGCCCTTCACAAAATCGATCTTTGACAGCCATTTTTCAGGGATAGCAGAAAAGGCCTGCCTCTCCTCTGGGGCTAATAAACCGGACCTGACAAAGAATTTGGTATAACATACACAGAGTGGGCAATGATCATCATAAAAAAGAATGGAGCTGTTCATGGTCGTCATTTTTATAAGTACATGAACGAAACGTTTACTTGAGATGGATGAATTCCCGGCGACGAAGGGTTTTGAATTCCTCCAGACAGATCAGTGTATAATAGGGGGCCAGGATCAAGGGCAGGAATACCATCAGGTAGAGGTAGAAGATGAATAAAGGAACATCCCAGACACCGAGTAGAAGGGAGAGCAATCCCAATAGAAATAAGACCAGTATGGTGAATTGGTAAATACGGCGGTGCGAAGAGGGAGTGTATTGGTCTTTCAGCAGGATGTGGGTAATCATGCTTAAGATTTGCCAGCCCCCAACCACTGTATAAATCCACATAAAAGAAGTTCCTCCCTGCTGAATATAGTAAATGGTCCCACCCAGGATCAAAACAAGATTGGTGACGAGGTCCGCCAGTTTGATCGTTTTCATTTCAATTAATTTTAAAATCGGAGATGATTACTTAAAGAACTTAACCAGGTTTCCTACAAACCAGTTCTCCTCGGCTTTGATCATTACATCAAGTGTACGATCAGCTTGTTGGCCAAGCTTTTTGATTCCGCTTACGGTATTCACAAAGGTTTTTACCTTTTTATCCTTCTTGTCACCTTCAACCGCTTCCAGCTTATTAAGCAGATCGAGCATGGGTTCCAATTCCCTTTTCTTCCGCTCCTTTACGATCTGCTTGACCACTTTCCAGATATCTTTCTCTGCACTAAAATACTCCTTTCTTTCCCCGGAGAGGATCACCCTTTCGACCAGACCCCAGTTAATGAGTTCACGAATGTTCATGTTGGTATTCCCCCGGCTGATGTTCAATTCTTCCATGATGTCGTCCTGCGTCAGAGGGTCAGGACTTACCAGCAATAAGGCATGTATTTGTGCCATGGTGCGGTTGATCCCCCAATGGGTACCAAATCCGCCCCAGCTGCTGATGAATTGTTGTTTGGCTTCAGTGAGTTTCATGGCGTAAAATTAGGTAATGTTACTGAAGTTTCAAAAAATATTGAAAAAAAAAGTTTTCGCCAGATGCGAGAGGTGAATGGTGAATAGTGAATGGTGAATAGTGAATGGGAAACCTGAGTCGTGAGTAGAGACCCCCTCGATTCTAGTTCACCATTCACTATTCACCATTCACTATTCACATCAATCCCTCGGGCAATCCAGCCTTCTATCCCCCCTCGATCCGGTGATATCGCGGGAGCGAAGGATGATGGCGAAGTAGCCGCCACCCCGGGTGATTTTCTTTTGGGAGAATATATTGGCCAGGTTATGGACCCCAAACAGGACGGGTCCCAGGCGCACGGCCCCACCGATCCAGAACTGGCTTCGGTCATTGATATAGACGGGGATATAAAAACCTTTTCGTTTGGTCTCCCATCTGGGTGTGATCGTCAGTTGGTTAATATCCCTGACCCGGATATTGTCCTTGATCGGGAGTTTGGAGAGGTCAACAGATAATTCGGCATTCACAAAAAAGGATCCGGTTACAAAGCGGTCAACATTCACGACCATTCTGGCGGGGTGGTTGATCCGGTATTTTCCTTCATAGGTGCCAAAGAATTGGTATAAAGAGGAAAGGCTGTCCTTGAAATTCCGGAGGGTCTTGGTGGTGGAGTCCATGCTCCGATCCAGTCGCAGATCTGTTACATTGGGCAGTATACTGGCCACTGCCGTGCTGTATTTGCCAAAATGATATTGGGTATAACCCAGGTCAAGAAAGGAAAGCCCGATCTTCCAGTCATAGTCAAAATAGCTTTCTTCGGTTTCGGGTGTCTCCGGGGCGGCGGGTTTTAACAGCAGTTCAAATCCGATATCGGCGGAGGCACCACTTTCGGTAAACGAAAAAAAGGAACCCAGGTTCTTCCCCGTACTTTGATTGCCATCCCATCGGTCGAGATTGGAGGAATACCCCCAGCGGGTCTCCGCACTGGTGACCAGGTATTCGACAGGGTCGGTGGCGGGAATCCGTTGAAAACGGCCATTGTCAATATTGGCAAAGATTCCGGCTACTCCCCGGTTGCCCTTGAGAGTAAGTCCTGCATTTAACCGGAGGAATTCATTCTCATAGATCGTGCGTCCATACGACAGATAGAGTTCAGCCCAGGAACTGTTTACCAGCGATCCTGTCATTCCCTGGTTGGCTTCATTCATGCCAAAGAATTCGCCAAATCGCTTGATCGTATCGATATAGTTATAGACAGAAGATTTGACATCGGTATAAGACCTGACATTGATGCCAAAGGCAATGGCATTTTGTTTATTCAGGGCGATACGCCCATTGAGCAGGTTCAGGTTGGCATTGACGGCACCAAAGCGTTTGAAGTTTCCATCCTTCACCAAATATTCTGAATTGGCCGGATTGGAAATAAGGGAGTATTTGAAAACATCTACAATATTGGTGTAATGTTTATCCTGGAAACCAAACAGGGTCAGGTCCCATTTAACGGGTACATTGACCATGGCGGCCGGGTTGTTGTGGACATTGAGCGAACCGGTGTATGATGATCCATTGGTCGCGGTGTAGTTTTGCGCGAAAGCAATGGCCGGAACAGCCAGATATAATATGGCCAGCAATTTTTTCACTTACACAAGCATCCGCAAAGGCTCTTCCAACAGGGACTTCAAGGTTTGCAGGAATGCAGAACCTGTTGCACCATCTACCACACGGTGATCGCAACTCAAAGTCACTTTCATTACATTCCCGGGAACCACAGAGCCATTTTTTACAACGGGCACCTGATTAATGGCGCCAACAGCGAGGATGCATGCATCCGGTGGATTGATGATGGCTGTAAATTCCTCGATCCCAAACATCCCCAGATTGGAAATGGTGAAAGTGTTTCCTTCCCAATCAGCTGGTTGCAATTTTTTATCCTTGGCTTTCTGGGCAAAGGTTTTCACTTCGGAGGCGATCTGCGACAAAGATTTGCCATCGGCAAACCGTACCACAGGCACCAGCAATCCATCTTCTACCGCCACAGCTACGCCAATATTTACATGATGATTTTTACGAATATGGTCACCCATCCAACTGCTGTTGACAGAGGGGTGTTGTTTCAGTGCCAGCGCACAGGCTTTCAGCACCATATCATTAAAGGAGATCTTAACAGGTGCCACTTCATTGATCTTTGCCCGGCTTTCTACCGCTTTGTCCATATCAATGGCCATGGTCAAATAAAAATGCGGGGCAGTGAATTTGCTTTCGGCCAACCGTTTTGCAATGATCTTGCGCATCTGGGATACCGGCACATCTTCAAAGCTTACCTGACCTACTGGTCCGGCAGCAACGACGGGCGCAGATGGCGTAGCCGTAGCTTTTTCGGGAGCAGGGGCGGCTTTAAAATTATCGATATCGGCCTTTACAATACGGCCACCGTCGCCGGAGCCATGTACGCGGGAGATATCAATGCCTTTATCGGCTGCCAGTTTGCGGGCAAGCGGGGAGGCTTTTACCCTTCCGTTATGTTGTGATTCCTGAACAGCAGCCACCTCCGTTGATTTTGCTTCCGTAGCTGGTTGACCGGCTGCCGCAGCGGCTGTTGTAGCTGTTGCCACAGCAGCACCGCCTTTTACAGCGGCTACGATAGCATCCACATCCACCTTTCCTTTTTCACCAATGATGCAGAGGAGGTCGTTCACGGCGATCTTCTGTCCTTTCTCAGCGCCGACGTATAACAAGGTTCCGTTCTTATAGCTTTCCAGTTCCATGGTGGCTTTATCGGTTTCGATCTCCGCCAGCAGGTCACCTTTTTTCACAGTATCGCCTACTTTCTTGGCCCAGGAAGCGATCACGCCATCGGTCATGGTATCACTAAGCCGGGGCATCAATACCACTTCATCCATTTTGGAAACATCCAAGGCCGGTGAGGCAGGTGTTGAGGCGGCAGGAGCTGCGGTGGGAGCGGCCGCTGGAGCAGGGGCCTCTTTTTTGGGAGCTGCTTTTTTACCTCCGGTTGAACCAATGATACCGGAAATATCTTCGCCTGCACTACCTACAATTGCCAGCAGGTCATCTACCTGTAGCTTTCCGCCCTTTTCGGTGCCGATATGCAGTAAAACGCCATCTTTATAGCTTTCCAACTCCATGGTGGCCTTATCGGTTTCGATCTCCGCCAACAGGTCGCCTTTTTTAACCGGGTCGCCCACTTTTTTGTGCCAGGCCGCGATCACACCTTCCGTCATCGTGTCACTTAGCCTGGGCATTAAAATCGTTTCAGCCATGTAAAGCAAATTTTGGCTCGAAATTAAGGTAAAATAGGGAATCAATCAGTAGTCCAGTTCCAATCCCAGCCGCTCGCGCAGCTCCTTGACCAGGGGATGGTCCTTCACCATTTCCAGGTATTGCTCGCGAATGGTGGGTGGGGCATCCGCCTTGGGTTTCTGATCGGGGTTTTCCTCGATGAGGATCGTGAACTGAATGGGGCGGATATTCAATTGTTGCTGGAGAAATTCACTGGCCTGTATCCGCTCTTTATCCAGAAACTTTTGTTCCAGGTTATTATTGGTAATGGCCTCAAAACTATTGGCCGAAGTGATTCGTAAACTGGCGAGTTGAAAAGGCTGGGCGGCTGAATTCTTTTCCTCCTTTAGCTTGGCAATAAAGGCATTCCAGGCTTCGTGCAGAGCCTTTTCCTCCAATACCTGTGGAGCCTGACTAGCAGCTTCCGTACCAGTGGGGCCACCCACCTTGGTCCGTAGCTTATTGAGCGCACTGAGTTTTCCGGCAGTACCCGGTTGAGCCCGTTCAGTAACAGGCTCTTTGCGGGCAGGTGGGGTTTCAATAACGAGTTTAGGGGAAGTGGAAACGGGTTGTGTGACCACCGGAGTACTCTTTTCGGCCGTTTTTATTTCAACAGGGCTAAGTCTCCGAAAATTTACCGGCCTTACCTGGTCAAGTTGTTTTTTTTTTACCAAACCGCCTTCCTCAGCGGTGATCTCGAGGGCTTGTTGCAGATAGGAGAGTTTGATCAGGGCCAATTCAACATGCAGCTTCTTATTGCGGGCCGCTTTATAATTCAATTCAGCCTCTCCCAGAATGTTCAGGGCACTGATCAGCCAGGCCGTGCTGACACGAGCGGCTTTTTCCCGGTATTTATCCTGGAAGCTTTCCACGACCTCGAGTAAGGCGGCTGCTTTTTCGTCTTTGCAGACCAATAAATTCCGGATGAATTCGGCAAATCCATTGATCACCAGGTCGCCTTCAAACCCCTTGCGGTTGATATCATCAAACAGCAGGAGTGAACCAGCCAGATCCTGCTCCAGCATGAGGTCGAGCAGCCGGAAATAATAATCCGCATCCAGGATATTCAGGTGTTCGAGTGTATTGGTATAATTGAGTTCCCCGCCAGTGAAGCTGACGATCTTATCGAGTATACTCAACGCATCCCGCATACAACCTTCGCTCTTTTGGGCAATGACCTGTAAGGCTGCCTTATCCGATTTGATCGTTTCTTTCTGACAGATTTCTTCGAGATGCTCAACCGTATCGTTCAGCGTGATCCGCTTGAAATCAAAGATCTGGCATCGGCTGAGGATCGTTGGAAGAATCTTATGTTTCTCCGTTGTGGCCAGAATGAAAATAGCGTAGGAGGGGGGCTCTTCCAGGGTCTTTAGAAAAGCATTGAAGGCGGCCGAACTAAGCATGTGTACCTCGTCAATGATATACACTTTGTACTTACCGGCCTGTGGGGCAAAACGCACCTGTTCCACCAGGGTGCGGATATCGTCCACCGAGTTGTTCGACGCCGCATCCAGTTCATGGATATTCATTGAAGTACCTTCATTGAAGGAGGTACAGGAATTACAGGTATTACAGGCTTCTCCGTCCTTGGTACGGTTCTCACAGTTGATCGTTTTGGCCAGGATACGCGCGCAGGTGGTCTTACCCACTCCTCTCGGCCCACAAAACAGAAAGGCATGGGCCAACTGATTCTGTTTGATGGCATTTTTGAGCGTCGTGGTAATATGCGCCTGTCCCACCACTGTGTCAAACAATTGGGGCCTGTACTTCCGTGCCGAAACGATGAACTTCTCCATAGTGAAGGTGCAAGTTAAAGAAAAGGGAAGAGCTAAAAATGATTAGCTTTTAGTTATTAGCGATTAGCTTTCGCCTTTTCTGAATTCAAGGATCGGATGCTTTTTGAACTCTTTTGTCCGGTCAAAAAGGTACCTGTACGTGTGTAATTTTCTGCTTCGGTAGGTGTCGCCAAAATTCTCCGCCACATTGATCATTTTGGGGTTGAAATCACCGATCCACAGCATTTCATACCGGGTGTATTGCTTCAGGGGCTGTATGGTCAGCGCCGCTTCATTGATGATGTATGCATCGACGCCAGTGCCCTGAAATTCAGGAACAATGCCAAATATCAATCCGCAAAAACTCCGGTTGGGTTTGGTGGCCTTGTACCAGAGGAATTTGAGTTTGTGCCAGAGATCGAATTTACCATTCAGGTATTTGAACCACTGGTTGAGATCGGGGATATTGAGAAAAATGGCAACCGGCTCATTATTATAATAGACAAACCAGGCGACCTTTTCATCCATCACTGGTTTCATTTTACGGAACAGCGTCAATACCTGCTCCTTTTTCATTTGCTTTAGTCCGCTATGTCCTGCCCAGGCTTTATTATAAACAATGGTGAAATCGGCCGCGAATTTTTCCAGGTTGTTCTTGCGAATATGTTCCGCGCGATAGCCCGGGTCTTTGGATAAAAGGGCATGCCGGTCCTTGATTTTCTGGCTTACCGGTAAATCAGGGTCCACGGCAAAGCAGGTCTGCGTATAAAATAATTTGAACCCATACGCTTCAAATAATTTATAATAATAGGGCGGGTTGTAATTGAGCCCGTACACCGGCGGATTAAACCCTTCTACCAATACCCCCCACCAGCGATCACGTTCTCCGAAATTGATCGGGCCATCCATGGCTTCCATGCCTTTTGATGCGAGCCATTCACGGGCGGCATCAAACAGGGTATTGGCGGCAGACTGGTCTTCGATACAATCAAAGAAACCAATGCCCCCCACAGGCACATCATCCCCTTTGTTCTTGTATTTTTTATTGGTAAAAGCGGCAATGCGTCCAATGAGCTTTCCGCGACTGTCTTTCAGTATCCAGCGCATGGCTTCCCCCTGGCGGAAAAACTTATTTTTTTCCGGATCAAATATTTCATTGATGTCCTTGTCCAGCGGACGGATATAGTTTGGGTTTCCCTTATTAATAAGGGCATTTACTTTCAGGAAGTCCCTGCGGGTGGACCCGTCATTTACCTCGATCAATTGCATGCCGCAAATATATGTTTATCTGACTTTTATTTGGCCCCGGTTTCTTGCTGGGTTGGTGATCTTTGCCTACCTTGGTAGGACGAACCATTAAACAACTAATACATCCATTGTTCTGCCAAATCTTTCTTCCAAAAAATCATACCGAGATGAGATCTTTTGCATTCGCCCTGATCATGGCATTGACCCTGGCGCCGGCCTTAACCCTGTGTGGGCAATCGGCCGTATCACCGGATGACCTGACAGAAAGCCTGCGACTTCGGAAAAAATTCAAAGACGAAGCTTATGTGGCCCTACGGATCACCGAAAAATACACCTTTGAAAAAGGGGTCAATGAATTCAAACAACCCGTGGTCACCGTAAAAGAAACCGGCGAGGCCGAATTTATCGGATTAAAAGACATTGCCATTTTTCAATATTATAAATTCCATAACCGCTTTGTCAAATTAAAAAGCTTTACCCGGTATGACAAATACCAGAATAAATATATCCTGACCGGGAAACGTGGATTCGACCAGTCTGTCACCGATGAAAATACCTTCTTTGATGACAGCCGGGTACAGGTCTATTCATTTCGTTTTCTGGAAAAGGGAAAAGTGGCTAAAATGAACTGGGTGAGCGAGTACACCGATGGCAAATACCTGACCCGGAATTTTTTCCATGAACCCTTTCCGGTGGTCGAGAAAGTGCTGGAATATGAAGTCCCCGAATGGTTGGATATTCAATTTGTGGAGAAGAATTTTCAAGGGTACAAAGTCGAAAAGACCCGGCGACCTTCGGGTAAGGCCACCATTTATTCTTTTAAGGTCAAGGAATATCCGGCCTTGAAGAATGAAGCCAATGACCTGGGCATTGCCTACACCCATCCCCATATCCTTACACAGATAAAGTCATTCACCAACGGTGCTGAAAAAATAAATGTCTTTCAAAATACAGCAGATCTTTATAAATGGTATTCCCAGCTTTATAAAATGGCCGGTAATGATGTTTCCCCACTCAAGACCCAGGTTAATCAGATCACGGCGAATAAAAAAACGGATGAAGAGAAAATAAAGGCGATCTATTATTGGGTGCAGGATAACATCCGCTATATCGCCTATGAGGATGGGTATGCCGGCTATATTCCTGCCAGCACGCAGGAAGTTTTTTCAGTAAAATATGGGGACTGTAAGGGCATGGCCAACCTGCTGACGGAAATGCTCAAGATAGCGGGGTACGACGCTCGGTTTACCTGGATCGGGACCAGGCACCTGCCCTATGACCACAGTATCCCTGTTATGTGTGTGGACAATCATGCCATCACCGCCCTTTATTTTAAAAACAAGGTCTGGTTCCTGGATGGTACAGAGAAATATAATCCGTTGGGGGAAGATGCCTATCGCATTCAAGGTAAATCAGCACTGATCGAGAAAGGGGAGGCCTTTGAAGAAGTGAAAGTGCCGTTGAGTAAAGCCACCGATCATGTGATCCGAACAGTGGCAACACTGCAACTGGAAGATAATTCACTCAAGGGTCATGTGAAATTTACCCTGACCGGAAATGAACGAAAAGATTTCCATCAGCATTACCAGGAAATGCCTCAATATGCCCAACAGGATTACCTGAAGGAAATATTGGAATTTGGAAATACAAACCTGAAAGCCTCCCAGATCAAAAGCAGTGACCTGACCAATCGCGAAATCCCTGTGGTCATCGAAGGGGATATTGACCTGACCAATAATATCAACCATATTGGCAATGACCAGTATGTCCATATTGATTTCTTCCCCAAGAACCTGAGCCGGTATATGCCGGATGAGAAACGCCAGAAGGGATTTGACTTTGAATCGGTTTTTGCCTTTGAAGATGAACTGGAGTTGGTGCTGCCCGCCGGAAAAAAGTGTATTGACCTGCCGGAAAAACTGACCATCGACCGACCGGGTTATTCCTTTGTAGGCAGTTATGAAACAACCGGAAATAAAGTGCGGTTGAAAAAAACACTCACGATCAAAGAAAGTGTCATCCCGGCTGATCAGCTCGCCGATTGGAAAGTATTTCTGGAATCGATCCGTGAATTCAACAGTTACCTGCTTACCATTACCAAAAGCTAAATGAACGTATAGTATGCAATCTATTCGCTCCCTGTCGATCGGACTTCTTTTATCCCTCCTTGCTACGGGATCTTCGCTGTATGCGCAGGAAATGATCGACGAAGATTTTCTCGATGCACTCTCCGAGAATGCCAAAGAGGTTTGGACCGAAACCGACCAGGATTTTACCGTATCCAAATCGCCAGCCAAATGGATGGATGAATCAGCCGTAGCCGTGGCTTACAAAAAGCATATTCTTTTTGATAAAAAACGGTCAGGTCTGTTAGGAGGAAAGGAAAAACTGGTGTTGGTGGAAAGGAAACACATGAAAGTGATTCTCCAGGACCGTCAGGCAGTGAATGATTTTTCGGAACTCTATTTCCGGTACAGTTCCAAAATGGATGGCTTTGGTGCCGTGGTATACAAGACAGATGGCACCAAAAAAGAGATTCCCCTGACCAGGGCCGTGAGTATTGAGGACAATGATAATGTGCCTGAGTTCTTCAAAAGTTTTTTTGACCAGAACGTCAGCAACCGAAATGAATACTATAAAGTCCCGGTAGCGGATCTCTTGCCCGGTGACCAGCTTGAATTCGTTTCCGTTACCAGCAGTACACTGGACGTAAAGAAAACACCCTACTATACATTTGACCCACAGTATGAACTCTGTCAGAAAGTAATGCCGTTGATGGTGCACAAGATCGTGATCGAAACAGACAATAATTCATTCATCACCGCGCGAAGCATCAATGGCGCGCCGGATTTTCAGCAATCCATGAACGGCGATTTCACCGTCTATACCTGGACGGACAAAGACCGTGACCGCTTGAAGGATGCCAATTTTGTCAACGAATACCTGGTATTGCCCATGGTGAAATTCCAGATCATTTACACTGACGGGCGTGATATCAAGTCATTATTTGCCGGTTCCAAAGGACAAATGAAATCCAGTTTTGACAGCAAAGAGATCGGGGAGAAAGCTTTTGCCAATTATATAGCCACGGGCAGGACCTATGTGTACGGTGCTTCGGCCACGGTGGATATGATCGCCGGCGGATTATGGAACAAGATGAAGAACAACGGGGCTAAGGATGTTACGGAAGAGGATTTGATTAAAATGGCCTATTACTATATCCGTCATACGCAGGTCTTCAACAACTATTATTATTCCGACCAACAGTTTGTGTACCTGATGGCCAAATTACTGGGGGAAAGGAAGATCACATCGGAGGTTGTTGTAACAACCCCCAATAATATTACGGTGCCGGCGAATTTGTTGTTTGAGTCCGAACTCGCCTGGTGCCTGAGGATCAAAGGAAAGTTTGTTTTCAAGGCCACCGAACATTCGAATTTGTATGATGTGGATGAACGTATGACCGGGAATGAGGCCTATGTGTTAGGCGGCACCATCAAGGCTTTGCCCGAAAAGATTGTGATCCCCGATTCAAAGGCCGATGATAACAAAGGGTTATTTCAATGCCAGGTGACCCTTGACACCTCGAAGAAATGGGTGAATGTGGTCCGAACCTCGGCTTATACGGGTATCCAAAAGGAAAGGAATAGTGGATACGCCATGCGGTTCACACCGTATATGTTTACCGACAGCCGCACTTATTTTGGACCGGATGATATGGAGGGGGTGCCGCAGAAATATGCTGACCAATTCTACCAGCAAAAAAAGGCTTTGACCGATGAGTTTAAAGAAAGAAAGCCCGATTATATGAAGCAGCAACTGGAAAGGGAATTTGACGGACCAGTCACCTACCAGAATTTCGATATGGTGGCCGAGGGCCGGAGTTTTAAAAAACCCGAGATGATGTTTCGCGAGACCTTCCAGGTAGGAGGGCTGATCCGCAAAGCAGGCAAGAAGCTATTGGTTAATCTCTCCGGGCTGATGGGTGGGCAATTGCATATCAATGAGGATGATCGTTTGCGTGAATTCGATGCCGACCTCCGATATCCCCGAAAGCTTCGGTGGCAGATCAATTTCACCATACCCGCTGGGTATACTGTGGATGGATTGAAGGAGTTGACCAACAATATCGATACCGAAGCCGGGTCCTTTATCAGCTCCGCTACGGTCAAGGATAATGTGCTGACCCTGGATATCCAAAAGATCTACAAAACCAGTCAGGTAAAACGCGAAAACTGGGGGCAAATGCTGGCCTTTGTGGATGCCGCGGATGCCTTCACCAACCGCCTCATTTTGTTGAAACCAGCTCAATAACTTTATTTCGGAATTTTCAACCCGCCCCCTTACCTTTGCGGCCTGAAAATTAACCTCTTTACAATTTTACTTGTATGGCAAAAGCTGGTAAGGTAAAACAGATCATCGGAGCCGTTATCGACGTTCAATTTGACGGCAAACTCCCAGAAATTTATAACGCATTGGAACTCAAGAGGCCCAATGGGGAAGTGCTGGTACTTGAAGTACAACAGCACCTGGGTGAGGACAGTGTTCGTTGTATCGCGATGGACGGAACGGAAGGCCTGGTTCGTGGGCTGGAAGTAGTGGATACCGGAAATGCCATAGCCATGCCGGTTGGGGAAGGAATCAACGGTCGTCTGTTCAATGTGACCGGTGATCCGATCGACGGTTTGCCAGCCGTTTCCAAAGTGGGTGGACGTCCCATTCACAACAAGCCCCCCATGTTTGAAAACCTCTCTACTGCAACCGAGGTACTTTTTACGGGTATCAAGGTGATCGACCTGATCGAACCCTATGCAAAGGGTGGTAAGATCGGTCTGTTTGGTGGTGCCGGGGTAGGAAAAACCGTATTGATCCAGGAGCTCATTAACAATATCGCCAAAGCTTATTCCGGTCTCTCTGTATTTGCCGGGGTAGGAGAACGTACCCGTGAAGGAAATGACCTGATGCGTGAGATGATCGAAGCAGGGATCATGAAGTATGGTGAAGGTTTCAAACACAGCATGGAAGCTGGTGGTTGGGACCTGAGCAAAGTGAACATGGAAGAACTCAAAGAATCCAAAGCCACTTTCGTGTTTGGTCAAATGAACGAGCCTCCTGGCGCCCGTGCCCGTGTGGCCCTTTCTGGTTTGACCATTGCCGAGTATTTCCGCGATGGTGATGGACAAGGAAAAGGAAAAGACATTCTCTTCTTCGTTGACAATATCTTCCGTTTCACCCAGGCTGGTTCTGAGGTATCTGCCCTGTTGGGACGTATGCCTTCAGCGGTAGGTTATCAGCCCACCCTCGCTACCGAGATGGGTTTGATGCAAGAGCGTATCACGTCTACCAAGAATGGTTCGATCACTTCCGTACAGGCGGTATATGTACCCGCGGATGACCTGACCGACCCCGCTCCTGCGACCACTTTCGCCCACCTGGATGCCACCACCGTATTGTCGCGTAAGATCGCTGACCTTGGTATCTATCCTGCCGTGGATCCCCTGGATTCTACGTCGCGTATCCTGATGCCCCAGGTGGTTGGTGACGCGCACTACGATTGTGCCAACCGCGTGAAATTGATCCTTCAGCGTTATAAAGAATTACAGGATATCATCGCCATCCTTGGTTTGGATGAATTGAGTGATGAAGATAAAATGACTGTTGCCCGTGCTCGTAAGGTACAGCGTTTCCTTTCACAGCCCTTCCATGTGGCTGAAGCCTTTACTGGTCTGAAAGGAGTACTTGTTCCCATCGAAGAGACCATCCGCGGCTTTAATATGATCATGGATGGTGAAGTAGATGACTATCCTGAAGCAGCCTTCAACCTGGTTGGTAGCATCGATGATGCGATCGAGAAAGGGAAGAAATTGCTGGCCGCTGCACAAGGATAGGCCATTCGCTTATAGCAAACAGCCTTATAAGGATTAAAACTTTAAATCGTGAATCTCGAAATACTTACTCCGGAAAAAAAGCTCTTCAGCGGTGAAGTTTACGGTGTGCAAATGCCTGGCACCAGCGGAAGCTTTGAAGTATTGGAGAAACATGCACCAATGGTCAGCGCCCTTAAGGCCGGCAAGGTGAAAGTGTTGAAGGATAAACAGAATCACCTCGCTCATTTTGAGATCCAGGGTGGTTTTGTTGAAGTGCTGAACAACCGCGTTACGGTCCTGGTAGAAGGCGCCAGCGTTATTGAATAAGAAACCTCATCCCCAGAAAGGAATTTTTACATAATTGGACGGAAAACCCAATTGGTCCATGATTGATGACAAGACTGACCTCCCCGCATGGGGAGGTTTTTTTATGGGGATCAGTTGAGTTGGGGGTCAATGGGAAAATTGATCAGGATCTCGTAATCGCCACCCAAATGCCGTAGTGCATCTTTCCAGATCTCTTTTTCATTGGGGTGAAAAATAAGTGAGGGGTCAGCTTTTACCGTTAACCAGGATTTTTCATTCATTTCATCCGTCAACTGCCCCTGGCTCCAGCCAGAGTATCCGATATAGAAGCGTATCTTTTCCTGATCCAGGCTATTCGACCTGATCATGTCAATGACCCGGGAAAAATCACCTCCCCAGTACACCCCCTCAAGAATCTCGATCCCTCCTGGAATATCATCCGGGCATTGATGTAAAAAATGAATGGTATCCAATTGTACCGGACCACCATAATAAACAGGGATAGGGTGATCATCCAGATCAGGGATAAGTTGGTCCATGGTGGTGGAATGGAGCCGGTTCAATACAAATCCAAAACTGCCCTCTTCCTGATGCTCACATAATAAAACCACCGTGCGCATGAAATTAGGGTCCTGAAGAAACGGATCGGAGATCAGCAATATGCCTTTTCCGGGGTCAATCATGATTCAATTTACCACCAAAATGCTATTTAACCTTTCTATGTAGGTAAATTTTGCATTTTTGCTATAATATTGCCAGGTTTTCCGGAATAAAAAACAGGCCGGAAAATGTAGCCATTGTGAGAAGAACATTCCCCATAATCATCATTCTTATTTCCATTTCATTGATTGGAATCATCCTGATCCAATTGTCATGGATCAAGAGTATGACCATTTCCAAAGAGGATCAACTGGAAGCCCAGCTTGTATCCGCTACCCGGATGGTAGGGGAGGAACTGTCGGTGTACAAAACCACCAGCTTTAACAATCCACTGACCCGGGATAATTTTTCCCTGGATATAATGAAGCCACCCACCATCGGACAACGGTTTAAAGTAACCGAGATCTCCGAAAAGATCAGCCGGGCCTTTGATCTGAATGGCATGAAAGGAACAAAATTTGAGTTTGCCCTCGTTACGGCCAATTCACTGGGAGAAGGAGTGATCGAACGGCAAAGTAGCGGATACCAGAAGCTCAGTTACGATACCACCCATTGCAAACAATCCATTTTTCCCATAGTAGCACCCGGCGGTAGTTTTTTGGAAAACCTGGCCCCTAACGAAATATTGATCGTGGCCATTCCGAATATCAAGTCCGTGGTGTTTCGCGAATTACGCTGGAAGATCGGTACCGCCATCTTATTTACCATCATCATTTTTGCGGCCTTCTTTCTGACTGTAAACACCATGTTGCGGCAGAAAAAACTCAGTGAGATCAAGAATGATTTTATCAATAACATGACCCATGAATTCAAGACCCCACTGGCCACCATCTCATTGGCGGTGGATGCCTTGAAAAATGAAAAGGTGCAATCTGACCGCGACCGGATGAAATATTTTAGCAGCATCATCAAAGAGGAGAATCAACGGATGCACCGGCAGGTGGAAACCATCCTCAAAGCCGCTTTGATGGAAAAGCAGGAAGTGGAATTAATGCTTTCACCGGTACATGCCCACGAAGTGATACAGGATACGGCCCAAAACTTCGCTCTTCAGTTAGAGGAAAAACAGGGCAAAGTAGAATTGGATCTCCAGGCCACCGAAGATCTGATCCAGGCCGATGAGGTTCATTTTTCCAATCTGGTCAATAACCTGATCGACAATGCGGTCAAGTATGCCAAACAACATGTGCCCCCCGAAATTCGCATCAGCTCCTTTTCCGATAAGAAAAAACTCACCATCATTTTCGAAGACAATGGCATCGGCATGAGCAAAGAAACGATACGCCGCATCTTTGAAAAATTCTACCGCGCCCATACCGGTAATCTGCACAATGTAAAAGGCTTTGGTTTGGGATTTAGTTATGTCAAAACCATGGTCGAAGCACATGGCGGCACCATCAAAGCAGAAAGCACCGTAGGGAAGGGGAGTGTGTTTACGGTGGAGATACCTTTTAGGAAATAGGGAAGCGAGAGGCGTGAGGCGTGAGGCGAGAGACGCCTCACGTCTCACGTCTCACGCCTCACATACAACAAGCTCCCATCTCCATAACTCAAAAACCGGAAGTTCTTCTTCAGCGCATATTCATACACTTTCTTCCAATCCGGGCCAATGGCAGCGGCCACCAATAAAAGCAGGGTGGATTGTGGTTGATGGAAATTGGTGACCAATACTTCTACGATCCTGAATTTATATCCTGGTACGATCATCAATTGGGTTCGCGTGATCAATTCCTCCTTTTCATTTCTTTTCAGCCAGGTCAATAACGCTTGCAGCGCGACAGGTACAGTGATGGAGTCCTTATCCAGTGTGTAGGCTTCCCATTGACCCAGGGTCAGTGAAGCAGGATGTATAAAGGGATTGAGTTTTGTTTTGACCCCCAACCAATAGAGACTTTCAATGGTACGCAGCGAGGTTGTACCTACGGCCGTGATGATATACTTGTGGTTTTCGAGAATGTTTTCAATTGTTTTGTAGTTGACATGAATAAACTCCGAATGCATGGCATGATCGGCGATGGTGGCCGATTTTACCGGCATAAATGTCCCTGCACCCACGTGAAGTGTGATAAAATCTGTTTTGATCTTTCGCTCCTGGAGTGATTTAAGTATGGCCGGGGTAAAATGTAAGCCTGCAGTCGGGGCAGCGACTGAGCCATCGTAATGCGCGTAAATGGTCTGGTATTGCTCTGCATCTTCCACCCGGACGGCTCTTTTGATATAGGGAGGAAGAGGGATGGAACCTGCGGCATGCAGTATTTCTGCAAAACTAAATTTCTCTTTATGCCAGATCAATTCGATCAGAAAGTGGTCCCCTTTTTTTTCACTGTAGTGGGCTTCCAGCGTTATATCGGTATCGGTTATGCGTAATTTTTTCCGTAGTACCTGGCCAGGTTTCCATTTGGAGGCTCCGCCGATCAGGCATTTCCAAAATACGCTGCCTGTTGTTTGCATGGCCAATGAAATATCGCCATGACGATCGTCGGGTTCGAGACAAAATATTTCGATCTGACCACCGGTTTCTTTTTGAAACAACAATCGTGCTTCCACCACTTTGGTATCGTTGAATACCATAAGGGCTTCCCGGGGGATATACTCCGCAATATGGGAATAGTGATCCTCTCTTATCTCTCCGTCCTGGTAGATAAGGAGTCTTGACTGATCGCGCTCGGTAAGTGGAAATTCGGCAATGTTTTCTGCCGGTAGCGGATAGGTAAAATCCGCGATGGATATTTTAGTTGGGTCTATTTTCATACAACTAACTGTTGTAGTAGGTATGAAGGTAGGAATTTTGGATGACAGATGACGGAGGGGATGTTGGATGACAGATGACAGATGACGGATGACAGATGACGGATGACAGATGACGGAGGGGATGATGGATGTTGGATGTTGGATGTTGGATGGGGAGGCTTGCTGTCCGTCATCTGTCATCCGTCATCTGTCATCCACAAACCAACATCCAACATCCAACATCCAACATCCTCCTCCCGCCCAAATCCACACCTTTTCCACCCTAATCCACACGCTATTCACCACCAAAAGCGTCTCCCACTTTACCCCATCGTGTATAACCCTTACTGGTAGCGGCTTTCACGCCATTTATCCCCTGTGGAAAAAATAAAAAGATCAAAATTTGATTTATGAGTGGGAAAAAGTGTTATTTTGTGTCAATCTAATAAAAATTGATACAAATTACTGATAATGATAGGTTTTCTCGGCGAATTCGAGGCCACTTTGGACGCAAAGGGGCGCTTTCTTCTGCCGGCGGGCTTTAAGAAGCAGCTGCCGGAGGGGGCCGAGGATCGGTTTGTGATCAACAGGGGATTTGAAAGATGTTTGAGTTTGTACCCTATTCCCAACTGGGAGCCGCTCTTTACAGAGATCAGCAATATCGACGAGTTCGATGAGGAGGCCCGCCGGTTCCGGCGCTACTTCCTGAACGGGGCCACTTACGTGGAGCCGGATACCGCCGGGCGCCTGCTGATACCCGGCAACCTGAAGGAATATGCCAGCCTGGATAAAAATATCGTCCTGGTGTCGGCAGTAAAAAAGATAGAAATCTGGGATAGTAATAAGTACCACCAGCTCTTTGATTCATTATCTGCGGAAGATTACAGTAACCTGGCGAAGAAGGTGATGGGAAAACCCAAACCGGGAGCCTGATCAAACTATGAAGGAGGGGAACCATATTGACCAACCCTATCATGTGCCGGTCCTGCTCCGGGAAACGATTGATGCCCTGCAAATTCACCCGGACGGAACCTATGTCGATTGCACCTTTGGCGGTGGCGGTCATTCCCGCTACCTGCTGGAGCAATTGGGGCCAGGCGGCAAACTGCTGGTATTTGACCAGGATGAAGCCGCCCGGAAAAATTGCCCCGATGACGACCGGATGATCTTTATCCCTCACAATTTTCGCCACCTCCGCCGCTTTTTAAAATTACATGGTATATCCAGTGTAGATGGGATCATGGCCGACCTGGGGGTTAGCAGCCACCAGTTTGATGAAGCCACCCGGGGATTTTCAACCCGGTTTGAAGGAGATCTGGATATGCGGATGGACCAGCGGCAGGAACTTTCAGCGTTTACTGTTGTCAACACCTATTCGGAACAGCAACTTCATAAGTTGTTTGAACAATACGGAGAAGTGACCAACTCCCGAACCCTGGCCAAAACAATCGTCAGTCTCCGGGGCGTAAGCTCACTCCGTACCACCGAAGGATTTAAAACAGCTCTCCGCGGAGTGGTAAAAGGAAATCCCAATAAATATTTCGCTCAGGTATTCCAGGCGCTGCGTATCGAGGTCAATGATGAATTAGGCGCGCTTCGTGAATTACTGGAACAAATACCAGACCTGCTCAAACCCGGAGGACGGGTTGCCATCATCACATTCCACTCATTAGAGGACCGTTTGGTCAAAAACTTTTTCCGCCAGGGAACCTGGGAAGAGGCGGAGGAGAATCCTTTTACTATGCAAACCAGGGTGAACACACTAAAGGTCATTACCAAAAAACCCATCGTGGCCTCACCCGACGAAATCAAGAAAAACTCACGCTCCCGAAGCGCCAAACTCCGGGTAGCCGAAAAGATATAAATGGCAGACAATAATACCATCACGGAAAAAGAACATAAGCCAGATTGGAAAAGATGGCTGAACTATCCGTCACTGGTCAAACAACTGCCCTTCTTTCTTTTTCTGACTTTGCTGGCGGTTATCTATATCTATAATGGACACCATGCCGATAAGACGATCCGCAAGATCAGTCAAACCGCAAGGGAGGTAAAAGAACTACAATACGAGTACAAGAATGTGAAAGCCGAAGTGATGTTTCTCAGTAAAAGAAGTGAACTGGTGAAGGCAGCAGAGAAACTGGGACTGAAAGAAGGGGATAACGCCCCCGCCGTACTCGACGATCAGGCCAACTAAGGATCAGGCCACCCAAGATGACCATTTGGCCGAAAGGCATTGGAGAACGATAACAACTAAAAAATCTGGCGGAGCATTGGACATCCGGCGCGACATATTATGGAGGGTCTACCTCAGCTTTATTGGCATTGGCTTGCTTAGTATGCTGGTTCTGGGTAGAGCGATCTACATCCAGCGGGTGCAGGGCAGCTACTGGCGAAGCATGAGCGACAGCCTTCACCAACGCATCCAGGAAATTTCACCTGACCGGGGTACCATCTACAGCGAAGATGGTCAAATGCTGAGTACCTCTCTCCCTGAGTTTGATATTTACATGGACTTTGCCGCCGACGGACTCCGCGAAAAAGACGGTAAACGTTTCCGCGAAAACCTGGACTCCTTCGCCTATTACATGGCTATCACCTTTGGCGAAAAATCGAAAGCCGCCTATGTAAGTGAACTGAAAAAAGCATTCAAAGAAAAGAGACGGTATTTCCTGCTAAAGAAAAAGATGTCCTTTGAGGAATATAAGCGTTTTCGCGAGTTCCCTCTTGTTCGCCTCGGACGTAACCGCTCGGGTGTGATCGCTGAAGTCAACAGCAAACGGTTGATGCCGTATGGCCTCATGGCGAATCGTACCATTGGTCTGGCCAGAAAGAATGCAGACAATGTGGGTTTGGAAAGGACCTATGATTCGCTGCTGAAAGGACAAACCGGAAAAAGACTGGTACGGTTTATTGCCGGTGGTGCAGCTGTTCCTGTCGATGGCTACATGATCGAGCCCGAAAACGGGAAAGATATTGTGACCACGCTGGATGTACAGATACAGGACATTGCGCAAACAGCCCTGATGCGCAAAATGACCGAGAGCGAAGCGCAGTACGGCACCTGTATTGTGATGGAAACAAAAACCGGAAAGATCAAAGCCATCGCCAACCTGGGTCGCCAAACAGATGGCAATTATTGGGAGGATTATAATTATGCCCTGCGGACCACTGAGCCGGGTTCTACCATCAAATTGGCCACCCTGCTTGCCACGCTCAGTGAAGGAACGGTAAGGCCCAATGACCCAGTGGAAGTGGGAACGGCCGGACAAGCCATGGTTGGTAATATCCGGAATGTGACCGATGCGGAACGCTCTCCCAAACCGGTACTCACCGTGAAAGAATGTTTTGCACATAGTTCCAATGTGGGGATGGGTAAACTGGCTTATAAAACCTTTGGATCGAACCCCATCAAATTCAAAGATTACCTCTCCAAATATCATCTGGACCAACGTACAGGTATCGACCTGGTTGGGGAAGAAAAGCCCCGGCATGCTGTACTGAAAAAGAATAGGGAAGGATTAAGTGATCTCATCACCATCAGCTTTGGATATGCGATCGAGGTAAGTCCCCTGCAAACGCTGACTTTATACAATGCCATCGCCAACAATGGGCGGATGATGAAACCCTATCTCGTCAACCGTATCCTGCAGAATGGAATTCCGGTTAAAGAATTTCAGCCGGAAGTGTTGGAGGAAAGGATAGCAGATGAAGCCGTGATCCGTACTGCCAAAGAGTCCATGGAAATGGTGATCACCGAAGGAACAGGTCGGCCCGCATTTGAAGGAATTAATTTTCCCGTGGCTGGAAAAACAGGAACGGCACATGTGGCCGACGGGAAGATCAAATATCAGGACATGATCTACCAGGCTTCTTTTGTTGGTTATTTTCCAGCGAATGATCCTCAATATACCTGCATCGTTGTCATCCGTACCCAACCACATGCAGTGTATCACTATGGCGGACAACTGGCCGCGCCGGTGTTCCGTGAGATCGCGACCAAACTGTATAATCAGCAGGTGGAGAAAAAAGCGGGACAACAGATCACGTTTACCAGCGACAGCAGTCAGTACATGTATGCCGGAAACGGGCAGGCGATCCGTAAAGTATATGCCGATCTGGGAATGTCATATCGCGATTCGTCCAACAGTAAAAATTGGTCAAGGGTAAGTCCGGAAAAAGGATATGCCATTGTCCGGGAAATACCCCAGGCACCGGCGCAATTACCCGATCTGACCGGTATGGGATTGAAAGATGCGCTTTTGTTGTTGGAATCGAAAGGGGTGACCGTTCAGGTAAGTGGGAAAGGGAAAGTGAAACAGCAATCATTACCTGCTGGTACGGCCCTGACAAAAGGAATGGTGATTCAATTGACTTTAGGATAAATGATTCGAGTTGGTTAGCGTACAGGATATATTATATAAAGTGGCGATCCGGACAGTGGTGGGAAAAACCGCTACCTCCGTAAAGGATATCCAACTGGATTCAAGAAAAGTAACAGCGAGTTCTTTGTTTGTGGCGGTAAAAGGGGCAGCAACCGATGGACATAGTTTCATGGCGAAAGCCGAAGAGGCCGGAGCCTCGGTCATTGTTTGCGAAACCTTACCGGTTACCCTGAACCCGGATATTCTGTATGTCCAGGTCAATAACAGTGCTGAAGCAGCAGGGATCATGGCCCATAATTTTTATGGACAACCATCCTTAAAACTGAAGCTGGTGGGCGTAACCGGTACAAATGGAAAGACAACCATCGCCACTTTATTATATAAGCTCTTTGTATCACTGGGTTACAACTGTGGATTGATCAGCACGGTGGAGAACCGCATTAACGGGGAAGTTATTCCAGCTACGCATACCACACCGGATGCGGTCAGTCTGAACGCCCTGTTGCGGAGAATGGTGGATGAGGGATGCACGCATGTTTTCATGGAGAACAGTTCGCATGCCATTCACCAGCACCGAAGCACGGCCCTTCATTTTACCGGGGCCCTGTTCAGCAACATCACCCATGACCACCTGGATTATCACAAAACCTTTGATGAGTATATCCGGGTGAAGAAGGCCTTTTTTGATGGATTGTCTGCTGATGCTTTTGCCATCAGCAATTTGGATGACAAAAGGGGGCCGGTGATGTTGCAAAATACCGTAGCCAGGAAATATCTCTACAGCCTTAAATCTATGGCTGATTTTAAAGGGAAGATTTTGGAGAATGGATTGACCGGATTGATGATGACAGTGAATGAACAGGAGGTCCATTTCCGGTTGATCGGCGAGTTCAATGCCTACAACCTGCTGGCGGTGTATGGAGCGGCGATCTGCCTCGGCGAAGAGAAGCATGATGTGTTGCGGAATCTTTCCCTGCTCACGGGAGCCGAAGGAAGATTTGACTATCTCGTCTCCCGCAAAGAAAGGATTATGGCGATCGTTGATTATGCCCACACACCCGATGCCTTGCTGAATGTGTTGGCTACGATCAAGAAACTAAGAAAAGGGAATGAGCGGGTGTTCACTGTGGTAGGATGTGGAGGTGACAGGGACAAGACCAAAAGACCCGTAATGGCGGAAGTAGCCGCGGAACACAGTGATAAAGTGATCCTGACCAGCGATAACCCCCGGTCCGAAGAACCTGATGCGATCATCCGGGATATGGAAGCAGGATTAGGGAGTGCAGGAAAAAGAAGGACGATCTCGATTACCGACCGGCGCGAAGCGATCAAGACAGCCGTGAGTTTGGCAGGACCTGAGGATATAATCCTGATCGCTGGCAAAGGACATGAGAAGTACCAGGAGATAAAAGGAGTGAGACATCATTTCGACGACAAAGAAGTAGTGCAGGAGCTGTTTGCATTACTGGAAAAATAAAAGTAAACCGACAAACCAGGCCAACATGTTATATCATTTGTTTCAGTGGTTCGAGCAACAGGATATCCACCTTCCGGGTAGCCGACTGTTCCTCTTTACCACGTCACGGGTGTTGTTGGCTCTTCTCCTATCACTTGTGGTGACCATGATCTATGGTAAACGACTGATCAACTTCCTGAAAAGGAAGCAAGTCGGGGAAACAGTACGCGACCTGGGATTGGCCGGAGAGCAAAGCAAGAAAGGAACACCGACCATGGGAGGTTTCATCATCATCCTGGGAATATTATTACCCACGATCCTGTTGGCCAACCTCAATTCGGTTTACATCATCGTGATGCTGATCGCCACGGTCTGGCTGGGTGCGATCGGTTTTGTAGATGATTATTTGAAATTAAGGGCCAAACGCCTGGCACAGCAACAAGGCGTGAATTATAAAAAGGGAGATAAAGATGGTTTGGCGGGTTGGTTTAAAATACTCGGGCAGGTTGGATTGGGTATCACGGTCGGGGCTGTACTCATCTTTAACAGCGAGGTAAAGATCTGGCGTGAATACCAGGGTGCATTTAACCCCAATAACCCGGATATGGAAGTAAGGACGGTGGATGGCAAGGAAAAAGTTTTTGTGGTCACCAAAGAACCGATCACGACCATTCCTTTTGTCCGGTCACATGAATTCAACTACACCAAACTTCTTCCCGAAGGGATCCGGGATTATGCCTGGGTATTGTATATCCTGATCGTGATCTTCATCATCACCGCTGTTTCCAACGGTGCCAATATCACGGATGGGTTGGATGGATTGGCCTCGGGCACATCCGCGCTGATAGGGGTTTGTTTGGGCATATTCGCCTATGCCAGTGGTAATTTTTATTTCGCGGACTATCTGAACATCATGTATATCCCGGGCCTGGAGGAATTATCCATATTCATTGCAGCCATGATCGGGGCCTGTATAGGGTTTATGTGGTACAATGCTTATCCCGCCCAGGTTTTCATGGGAGATACGGGAAGCCTGACACTGGGTGGATTGATCGCCGCCATTGCCATCATTGTACATAAAGAATTGTTGATCCCGATCTTTTGCGGGGTGTTCCTGGTAGAGAACCTGAGCGTGATGTTGCAGGTTGGGTATTTCAAATACACCAGGAAAAAGTATGGAGAGGGAAGACGCATCTTTTTGATGAGTCCGCTCCACCACCATTACCAAAAGAAAGGCTATCACGAGGCCAAGATCGTGACCCGTTTCTGGATCGTAACGCTGTTGTGTGTGGCCTTTGCCATCGCGACACTTAAAATACGGTAAGATACTGAAGCCACCGTGGTTTCATCTGTGAAAAACCTATCGGATTCATGATGATTGTGTGGTACAGTTTAAAACCAATACCTCTGAAGAACCCCACCCGTACGTATTTCTCCTGGCGGACGGCCTGATAGCAGGCCCGCTTTGAGAACAGAAGGCAGCGCTGAAAAATCTGATCGTGCGCTGTAAGAAATGGAAGAAGCATGCGTGAGCGTTTCGTCATACTGGGAGGAGGAGAAAGTGGCATCGGGGCTGCGTTGCTGGCAAAGCAACAAGGCTATGATGTTTTTCTTTCCGACCAGGGTTCTTTGAAAGAGGGTTGGAAACAGGAATTGATCAAAGAAGGCATTCCCTTTGAAGAAGGCGGACATACTTCCTCGATCGTCCTGGCTGCCGATGAGATCATGAAGAGCCCGGGTATCCCCGAAAAGAATGAGATGGTAAAAGCCATCCGAAAGAAAGGGATACCGGTCATCAGCGAGATCGAACTGGCCTACCGGTTTAAAGGACAGAGCCGGATCATCGCCATCACCGGGAGCAACGGGAAAACCACCACCACAGCGCTTATCTATCATATCTGCAAAACCGCAGGATTGGATTGCGCGCTGGTGGGAAATATTGGATTCTCCTTTGCCCGGCAGGTAGCCACCGACCCCAAACCCTTGTATGTTGCGGAGATCAGCAGTTTTCAGCTGGATGATATCCACCACTTCAAACCCGATGTGGCGATACTTACCAATATCACTGAAGACCACCTGGATCGCTATGAATACAAATTCGAGAATTATATCCGCAGCAAATTCCGGATCGTGATGAACCAGGATAGCAGTGACCATTTCATTTACTGCGCGGATGACGAAGTAACCATGCAGTATATAGACCAATTTAAAATACTCTCTAACCCATTACCAATTAGTATGAGAAAAGAACTGGCCAACGGAGCATTTATCAAAGACGGGGACGTGTATGTAAGGACAGGACATGAACACATTTCTATGAGTGTGTACGACTTTGCCCTGAAAGGGAAACATAATCAATACAATACTATGGCCGCATGTGTAGCCGGAGCCACCATGGATATCCGGAAGGAGAAGATCAGGGAGGCTGTGCAAACCTTCCACAGCCTGGAGCACCGCATGGAGCCGGTATCAACGGTCAGAGGAGTAGAGTTCATCAACGACAGTAAAGCAACCAACGTCAACAGCACCTGGTATGCCCTGGAAAGCATGAACAAACCTACGGTCATCATCCTGGGTGGTGTAGACAAGGGGAATGACTATTCCCTGATCGAAGACCTGGTAAAGGAAAAAGTGAAAGGCATTGTTTGCCTGGGTACAGATAATACCAAGATCCACGAAGCATTTAAAAATATTGGATGCCCTATTGTAAACACAGGCAGCGCCTCCGAAGCCGTACATGCTGCCTTTCAATTAGCTACCAAAGGCGATGTGGTCCTGTTAAGCCCGGCTTGCGCCAGTTTTGACCTGTTCAAAAACTACGAAGACCGCGGCAATCAATTCAAACAGGCCGTTCGCGAATTATAAGTAAAGATTGTATAGAAAATGACAGAACCGGTACAAATAGAGAATCCCCTTCGGCGCTTTAGCGCCCGCACCAAAGGCGACAAGGTCATCTGGGCCCTGGTTGTCTTATTGGTGTTGGTGTCTTTGCTGGTGGTGTACAGCGCTACCGGCTCACTCGCCTATAAAATGTATAAGGGGAATACCGAGATCTACCTTTTCAAACAGATCATGTTCATCATCATGGGGATCGCGGTGATCTATTTTGCCCATAAGGTCAATTATACGATCTACTCAAAGGTGGCACAGATTCTTTTCCTGCTTTCCATACCCTTATTGATCTATACCCTCTTTTTTGGTGTTCGTATGAATGAAGGTAGCCGTTGGATACGCCTGCCCATCATCAACATGACCATGCAAACCTCCGACCTGGCCAAACTCGCCCTGTTCATGTACCTCGCGCGGTTGCTCAGCCGGAAACAACAAGTGATCAAGGACCTGAAGAAAGGCTATCTCCATCTGATCACACCGGTGGCTGTCATTTGTATGCTCATTGCACCAGCCAATCTTTCAACAGCTTTGCTGCTGGGCGCCAGTTGTATGCTGCTGCTCTTTATCGGCCGGGCGAATACAAAACATTTGCTTGTTACGGTTGGCATCGTTATGATCCCGCTCGTTCTCCTCATTGGCGCGGCCATGATCAAGCATCATTCGAATGATGGACAGGAAGCGGAGGTGAGAAAAGGAAGTTCCGGGGGATTGTTTGCCCGGGTAGATACCTGGATCAGTCGTGTAGAAGGCTTTATGTATGGCGGAGGAAAAGAAGCAGCCAATGAAGATGCTTATCAGGTCAATCAGGCCAAGATCGCGATCGCCAAAGGCGGGTTGCTGGGTGTGGGACCTGGAAACAGTACCCAACGAAACTTTTTGCCACAGGCCTACAATGATTTTATCTATCCCATCATCATTGAAGAGTATGGGCTGGCCGGTGGGGCGTTTATCTTATTTATTTATCTCGTTTTCTTATATAGAAGCATACGCATTTTTAAACGTTGTCCCTATGCCTTTGGCGCTTTTCTCGCCCTGGGATTGAGTTTTACCCTCGTCATTCAGGCGGTGGTGAATATGGCAGTGAGTGTAAACCTGTTTCCTGTAACAGGGGTAACTCTTCCACTGGTGAGCATGGGGGGCAGTAGTTTTCTCTTTACCTGCTTGTCGATTGGGATCATTTTGAGTGTGGCCAGCAATGTGGAGAAACTGGAAGGAAAAAATGCGCAGGCGGAAACTGTTGAAGCATGACCAAAAGGGTGATCATAGCCGGGGGTGGTACAGGCGGACATATTTTTCCCGCCATCGCGATTGCCCATGCGCTGAAAAAACTGGACCCTTCGATTGAGATATTATTTGTAGGGGCCAAAGGGAAAATGGAAATGGAGAAAGTACCCCAGGCAGGATTTGATATCATCGGATTGGATATAGCCGGGTTCAACCGAAGTTCTTTGATAAAAAATATTGGATTGCCTTTTAAACTCCTGAAGAGTTTATGGCAGGCCAGATCGATCCTGGTAGGGTTTCTTCCCAATGCGGTGGTCGGGGTAGGTGGATACGCCAGTTTCCCGATGCTCCGACAGGCGCAACGAAAGAAGATTCCAACCCTGATCCAGGAACAGAATTCGCATGCCGGGAAATCAAATACCATTCTTGGCCGGAAAGCAAACCGGATCTGTGTGGCATATGAAGGCATGGAAAAATTCTTTCCTGCGGATCGGATACTGCTCACCGGTAACCAGGTAAGAGCCACCATCAGTGGTTCCACCTGTAGCCGCGAAGAAGGTGCCGCCTTTTTCAAACTTGATCCTTCAAAAAAGATCTTGTTGGTGGTGGGAGGAAGTCTGGGCGCCCGCTCGATCAACGAAGCCATGGAAAGCGGATTGGATACCCTGCTTGAAGCAGGTATCCAGGTCATCTGGCAAACCGGAAAACCTTTTCTGGAAAGGGCCAGTGCCAAAGCAGCCGGGAAGCAGGGAGTGTGGGTAAATGATTTTATCACCCAGATGGAATTTGGCTACGCGGCGGCAGATGCGGTCATTTCGAGGGCAGGTGCTATGGCGATCGCAGAATTATGTGTGTTGAAAAAGCCTGTGCTCTTTGTGCCTTTTCCCTTTGCGGCGGAAGACCATCAAACAGTCAATGCCCAAAGCCTGGTAAAAAAGAATGCAGCCTGGATGGTGAAAGACAGCGAGGCAAGGGGAAAGGTCGTTCCAATGATGCTGGACTTATTAAACAATGAGGCAAAAAGAATGGAGCTGGTAAGGAATATTTCCGAATTGGGAATAACAGATGCCGATGAGCGGATAGCCAGAGAAGTTTTGGCACTCATCAAAAACAAATGAACAACGAGTCTCAACATACTGTCCTTATGAATACCCCCTTTCGGGGGAAACAGGTTTATTTCATTGGTATCGGTGGTATCGGGATGAGTGCATTGGCCCGTTACTTCCATACCCAGGGAGCGCTGGTGAGTGGATATGACAAAACCTCCACTCCTCTTACGAGAGAATTGGAGGCATCGGGGATCGGGGTGCATTATAATGAAGATCTTACCAAGGTCCCCCCAAATGCGGAATTGGTGGTGTACACACCCGCCATTCCCAAAGAGCATCAGGAGCTGGTTTTTCTCCAGCAGCAAGGATATAACGTAGTAAAACGCAGCGATGTGCTGCAGATGATATCCAACAGTTCTTTTAATATCTGTATTGCCGGTACCCATGGCAAAACGACCATTACCACCATGATCGCGCATCTCTTGCGCGATTCTGGCTATGGCTGCAACGCCTTTTTAGGCGGGATCTCTGTAAACTATGGCACCAATTTCTGGAGCCATGAACGGAATGTATGTGTGATAGAAGCGGATGAGTATGATCGAAGTTTTTTGAAATTAAGTCCGGATATCGCGGTGATCACGGCGATGGATGCCGACCACCTCGATATCTATGGCACAGCAGAGGAAATGGAAAAGGCGTTTATTGAATTTACCGGAAAGGTAAAACCATCGGGTAAACTGGTGAGCAAGTTCGGATTGAAAAGAGGGAAGGACCTGTTGACACCCGACCGGACCACCTACAGCCTGCAGAATGAAAGCGCCGATGTGTATGCCGCCAATATCCGAATGAAAAGTGGCAGCTACACCTTCGATGTGGTGATGAAAGACAATCTGCTGAATGATGTGGTGCTGCATATGGGGGGAATGCACAATGTGGAGAATATCACCGCGGCGATCGCGGTGGCCAGTTCTTTGGGGATCGAAAATGAGAAGATCAAATCGGCCGTGGAAAATTTCCGGGGTGTCAAACGACGCTTTGAGTATATCATCAAAACCGATAACCAGGTTTTTATCGATGATTATGCACATCACCCGGAAGAACTCAGGGCATTGATCACCGGGGCAAAATCTCTGTTTGCAGGTAAAACCTGTACGGTCATTTTTCAACCGCATCTGTTCACCCGCACCAGGGACCATGCGGATGGGTTTGCTGAAGTGCTGGACCTGGCAGACCGGGTCGTTCTGCTCCCGATCTATCCCGCGCGGGAATTACCGATCGAAGGAGTGAACAGTGAAATGATCCTGGATAGAATGAAAAACCCCAATAGGGAGCTCGTAAAGAAAGAGGATTTGATGAGCTGGGCCCAACAGTACGCCAAAACATGGAACAAGGAATTGGGAAATGTGCTGGTTACAGCAGGAGCGGGGGATATTGATGGAGAGCTTGTTGGAATAAAAGAAATATTAAATAAAAGCTAATAGCTATTAGCCAAGAAAACCGTGAATACCAAAAGAACGATACGAAAACTATTCATCACAGCCATCTGGCTCCTCGTTGGCGGAGGGCTTGTTTCCTTATTGCTCGCGGCCAACAGCAATAAGAAGAAACAGGTATGCAGTGATTATTCAATTGTCGTAAAGAGCAAAGGGGAAAAACCGGTGATCGCCGACAATGAGGTTTTGCAATGGTTACGTTCTGTGGCTAAAGGAAACATAAGGCAGCAGCCCGTTAAGGAACTTGATCTGCATTCGATGGAGCTTTTGGTAGAGAAGAATGCCTGGGTGAAGGATGCCGAGTTATGGTTTGATAATCGAAGTGTATTGCATGTAGTGGTAGATGAACGTTCACCCCTGGCCAGGGTATTTACCACCAGTTCAGGTTCTTACTACCTCGATGAGGAATTACACCGGTTACCCTTGAAGAAAGGATGGATGATCGAGCTGCCCGTATTCACCGGCTTCCCCGATCGCAATAAGTGGACGAAAAAGGATAGCCTGTTAGGAAAGGATATCATCCAATTAGCGGATCATATCTCCCGGGATGAATTCTGGAAGGCACAGATCGAACAGGTGGATATGGACTCCCGGGGGCAGTTTGACCTGGTAACATTGGTGGGAAATAACATCATCCGCCTCGGCAAGGTCGAAGACCTGGAATCGAAATTTAACCGGCTTGATCTTTTTTATAAAAAAGTACTGAGCAAAACCGGCTTTGAAAAGTACGCCGCCATTGATGTACGTTTCAAAGGCCAGATCGTTGGACAAAAAAAAGCTAACAACTAAACACAGCATATCATGAACACCGAACAACCCATTATCGTCGGACTTGACATTGGCACTACCAAGATCGCTGTCATTGCCGGGAGAAAGAACGAGTTTGGCAAACTCGAGATCCTTGGCTTTGGCCGGGCGAACAGCAATGGTGTAAAACACGGACAGGTCCTGAACATTGATGAAACCATCAAAGCCATTCGTTCAGCGCTTGAGAACTGCGTGGCCTCCAACCCCGATCTCGACATCAATGAAGTGTATGTCGGTATCGCCGGTCATCACATCAAAAGTTTGCAAACACGTGGTGACATCGTTCGTCAAACCACCGAAGAAGAAATCACCCAACGGGAGATCGATCAACTGGTAGCTGACCAGTACAAGACCTACATCCCGGCTGGTGACCAGATCATTGATGTGATCCCGCAGGAATTTACCGTGGACAATTTCCAGAATATCCCCAACCCCATTGGATATGGCGGTGTAAAAGTGGGAGCCAATTTCCACATCATCACCGGTGATAAAAATGCCATCCGGAATATCAACCGGAGTGTGGAGAAATCAGACCTGATCACCAAGGACCTTGTGTTACAGCCTCTGGCTTCTGCTGCCGCGGTTATGGGACAGGAAGATATGGAAGCCGGTGTGGCCATTGTAGACATTGGTGGGGGTACCACCGATCTGGCTGTATTCTACGAGGGTATCCTGAAACATACTGCCGTCATTCCATTTGCCGGTGAAAATATCACCAATGATATCAAAACGGGTTTGGGTGTGCTGAAGACCCAGGCCGAGCAAATGAAAGTACAATTTGGTTCTGCGCTGGCCAATGAAGCCAAAGCCAATGCCTATATCACCATTCCTGGTTTGCGTGGTATGCCCGCCAAGGAGATCAGTGTAAAGAACCTGGCCAATATCATCCAGGCCCGTATGAGTGAGATCATGGATTTTGTGACCTATCACCTCAAACAGGTTGGATTGGACAACAAAGCCCTGAATGGCGGTGTCATCCTCACCGGTGGGGGTTCTCAATTGAAACACCTGATCCAGTTGACCGAATATGTGACCGGTCTCAATGCCCGTATCGGTTTTCCCAATGAACACCTGGCATCCGGACATATTGAAGACCTGGCTAAACCAACCTATTCAACCTGTATCGGGCTTATCCTGAAAGGATATGATGACTATGAGCATAACCGCAAAGACTTTGAAAAGGATTTCAAGAAAGTGGAAGTGCCCGAAGGATTGAAGAAAGCCCTCCAGGCCGAAGAAGAAGTATTGGTCGAAGAAGAAGTGAACGCCGAGAAAATGCGCAGCCGTCGTGGATTGAGCAATTTCTGGGGTATGTTCAAAGACCGGATTATTGATTTGTTCAAAGAAGAGGAAGATTCACATTTATAGAAGGTCCGAAGTCGAGGGTCCGAAGACAGAGGCCTGAAGACGGAAGTCCGGAGAATTGACCTCAGACCCCGGACTTCCGACCTTGGACCCCGGACCAAATCCAAATAATAGTTAATTCAAAATCTACAATAAATGATTCATTTCGATCTCCCCAAAGAGCAATCCTCCATCATCAAAGTGATCGGTGTAGGCGGTGGTGGAAGCAATGCAGTCAATCACATGCATAACCAGTGTATTGATGGGGTAAATTTTATCATTTGTAATACCGATGCGCAAGCCATTGCCAGCAGTACAGTGCCCAATAAAGTGCAATTAGGACCGCATTTGACACAGGGCCTCGGGGCCGGTGCCAATCCGGAGATTGGTCGCCAGGCTACTGAAGAATCGCTGGAAGAGATCAAACGCATTCTCGAAGTAAATACCAAGATGGCCTTTATCACTGCCGGTATGGGTGGTGGTACCGGGACCGGTGGCGCTCCGATCATTTCCAAGATCTGTAAAGACCTGGGTATTTTGACCGTGGGTATCGTGACCACCCCCTTTGCGTACGAGGGAAAGAAAAGACAACAGCAAGCCGAAGAAGGTATCCGGATGCTGAAACAATATGTGGATACGCTGCTGGTGATCAGCAACGATAAACTGCGTCACCAGTTTGGCAACCTGAAAATGCGCGAAGCCTTTGCCAAAGCGGATAACGTACTCGCTACGGCGGCAAAATGTATTACTGATGTGATCACCACTACCGGCCAGATCAATGTGGACTTCGCCGATGTATGCACCGTTATGAAAAACGGCGGTGTAGCCATCCTCGGCAGTGCCATGGCAGAAGGGGAGAACCGTGCCCAACACGCCATTGAGGAAGCCCTGAATTCCCCGCTCCTGAATGACAATGATATCCGTGGTGCCAAATGGATCCTGATCAATATCAACAGTGCCGAGGGTGAACACGAGTTTACCATGGATGAGGTAGAGATCATTCAAAACTATCTCCTGAGCCAGGCCGGTGAAGGAACCGATGTTATCCTGGGTATGGGATATGATAGCAGTCTGGGCAGCCATATCGGCATCACCCTGATCGCCACCGGTTTTGAGCATAAAGATCCATTTGACAGGAAGGAAGTAAAGAAAGAAGAAAAGAAGGAAGAGAAGATCGTGATGGTACTTGGTCAACCCAAGGAAGAAAAGAAACAGGAAGAGACTCCCGTGGTAAAAATGGAGACACGCAAAGAAGATCCGCTGGCTCCTAAACTGATAGTAGAGGATAAACCCGTGCCTGTGACCAGTATTGACTGGACCGATGATGTGGTTCGTATTGAAGAAACCACGCCCGAAGTGATCATTGACGAGCGCGCTCCCGTAGTGTATTGGGAGATGAATGAGGATAAGAAAGAGGATAGTAGTATTACGAGGGAAACTACTGTTGAAAAGTATGTGCTGGCTTCTGCTGATGAGCATTTAAATTCGGCCTCCCGATCCGCATCCTCTGCAAATCCCCAACAACAAGCATCATCCACTAATCAGGATAAAATAAGTACTACACCCACTCCAACGTCTGCAGCGGCGGGTGGGTATCTGGCCAGACCCTCCAATATTTATGCAGAGTCCAGGACAGAGGTCTTTACCTCAAAACCTTCTGCAGAAGAACCGGTTTCGCCTTTGCCAGCTGACAAAAAGGACGAGGAAGAAATCCTTGACCTTCAACTGGTAGAGCGGGATGACATTCCTGCGGCGGATATACCGTTAGCCCATCAGACTCAACCACCTTTGAGTCATGCGGTTGAGGATCCTGTTTTACAGGACGAAGCCGATGAACAAAAACGTAGGGCGGCAGAGCGGTTGCTCAAATTGCGCAACCTCTCGTTCAACGTGAACAATGCCGATCCAAATAACGAGTTTGAAACCGTGCCGGCTTATATCCGCCGCAATATGGAATTGTACCAAAACAGCAATTCCGTTGAAAATTTCTACTCCAACTACGAGGTCAAAACCGACGACAACAACAATTCCCGCATCAGTACGATCAATACCTTTTTGGACGGCAAAAAGCCGGACTAACCTTTATTCGTTCCAATGAAACCGCCTCAAAGGCTGTGTTTTTAGTTGTTCCCCCTGGCATTTTTGCCGGGGGTTTCTTTTACCAACATACCGTCGCGATGCGACGGCGGGTAATCTTCCAAAATCTGTACAGTCGCTGCGTCCGCTGCTTTTGCTTGCGTTCGCCGCGAGAAATAACCATAAATCCAAACAAATAGTTGAAACTTTGGTTATTGACAGTAGTAAATGAAACAGCGAATTCTTATTACAGGAGGGACCGGTATGGTAGGGAAGGCTCTGACAAAGGTCTTGCTGTCCAAGGGATATGCTGTCACTATTTTAACCAGAGATAAAAAGATCTTTGATCCCAACCAGAATCCTGCTTTTGCCCATTGGGATTTAAAACGAAAGTATATTGACCCCCAGGCCATCCAATCTGCCGATCACATCATTCACCTGGCTGGTGCGGGCGTTGCTGATAAAAGATGGACAAAGGAAAGAAAACAGGAGATCCGGGATAGCCGGGTCCAATCAGGTGAACTGCTGGTAAGGTCATTACAAATCACGCCCAATAAAGTCCAGTCGGTGGTAAGTGCTTCTGCCATCGGCTGGTATGGCCCTGACCCAAGACCAGGTTTTTCCGGATTTATTGAATCCGATCCCCCCGACAATGGCTTTTTGGGCAATACCTGTAAAGAATGGGAGGGTGCTATTGAACCTGTCAGTCATTTAGGCAAACGGCTGGTCAGGATACGTATCGGTATTGTTTTGGCAAAAGAGGGTGGAGCCTTCCCTGAGTTTGCCCGTTCTTTTCGGTTTGGAGTAAAAGCCATCCTTGGTTCAGGCAGGCAGATCATCAGTTGGGTTCATATCAACGATCTGGTTAATATTTTTATCCGGGCTATGGAAACCGAGTCCATGACCGGTGTCTACAATGGGGTAGCCCCTAATCCAGTTTCGAATAAGGAAATGATGAGGGCAATAAGCAAAAAGAAGGGAAGGTTTTTCCTGCCAGTGATCGTCCCTGCCTTTGTATTAAAAATATTGTTGGGTGAAATGAGTGTGGAGGTTTTAAAAAGCACAACGGTCAGGCCGAAACGTCTATTGGATGAAGAGTATAAATTTCAGTTTGCGACAATTGAAGAGGCAGTTGGAGCCCTAGCGACAAAGTTTAAACCCCATGTGCCCAATGAAACACATTCGTAAACTCCCCCAATATCCCCACTCCATTTTTATACCGTAGCTTTTCTAATCGCAGCGCTTCAATATCCGATGACCGTACTCTCCGGTGGATCGGATGCATGGTTCCCCCTTTTTCTCCTGCCGGTTTATCAGGTTCATAT
>JANRLV010000057.1:0-51191 GCA_033762195.1 Chitinophagaceae bacterium
CAAAGCCAATATTACCATGAAGCAGATTGCAGGGATCGGTATCACCAATCAACGCGAAACCACTGTGGTATGGGATAGAAAAATGGGTAAACCCTTATATAATGCCATTGTGTGGCAAGATCGAAGAACTGCGGCTTATTGTGATGAGCTTAAGGCCGCCGGTCACGAAACCATGATCAGGAACAAAACCGGGTTGGTGATCGATGCCTATTTCTCCGGTACCAAACTCCGTTGGATATTGGAAAATATAGCCGGGGCCAGGGAAAAAGCAGAAAAGGGCGAACTTGCCTTTGGCACAATAGATAGTTGGCTGGTATGGAAACTCACCCAGGGTGAGGTACATATCACCGATGTGTCAAATGCCTCGCGGACCATGATGCTGAATATTCACACCGGTCAGTGGGATACTGAACTTCTCCAATTATTCAATATTCCTCCCTCCCTGCTTCCCGAAGTAAAACCTTCCAGTCATATTTATGGGGTAACGGGAAGTCTGATCCCCGAATCACGCATCCCCATCGCGGGAATTGCAGGCGATCAGCAAGCCGCTTTATTTGGCCAAATGTGTACCCAACCCGGTATGGTAAAAAATACCTATGGCACGGGATGTTTTATGCTGATGAATACAGGGGAAAAAGCCATTCTTTCACAAAATAATTTGCTTACCACTATTGCCTGGCAGATCAATGGAAAAATGGAATATGCGCTCGAAGGCAGTGTATTCATTGCCGGCGCGGTAGTGCAGTGGTTACGGGATGGACTGAAGATCATCCGTCATTCTTCGGAAGTGGAAGCACTGGCGGCTACGGTAGCAGATACGGATGGGGTTTACCTCGTACCTGCATTTGCCGGATTGGGCGCCCCCTATTGGAATGCCTACGCACGGGGAAGTATTTTTGGCATGACCCGTGGTACTTCTGATGCGCATATTGCCCGGGCTGCCTTGGATAGTATCGCCTATCAAACAGCCGATGTATTAAAATCCATGGAAGCCGATGCAGGTATTCGTATCGCGGAATTACGGGTGGATGGCGGTGCCACAGTAAACAATACCCTCATGCAATTTCAAAGCGATATACTCCATACCTCCGTTGCCCGGCCCAAAGTAACGGAAACCACGGCCCTGGGTGCCGCCTACCTCGCCGGACTCGCTGTTGGTTATTGGAAGAATATTGAAGAGATTCAAAAACAATGGCAGCTCGACCGGGCATTTCAACCTGGAATGACAGATGATAAAAGAGAAAAACTATTGAAAGGCTGGCATAGGGCAGTGAAAGCGAGTGTGGCTTGGGCAGAGGAAGAAAGCAAATAAAAAATAAGGAATGTGAAATAAGGAAAAGTAATTTGTGAAATCTGTGACATCCAAGTAATCTGCGATATCAAAAAATGAACCGTAGTTCCTCCTTAAATCAACTGAAATCCGTGCCTGGCTTTGACCTCTGCATCGTTGGTGGGGGTGCCACGGGTTTGGGTATTGCCGTAGATGCGGCGTCGAGGGGAATGAAAACAGTACTCATAGAAAAGGATGATTTTGCCAAGGGCACTTCTTCCCGCAGTACGAAACTGGTTCACGGCGGGGTAAGGTATCTACAGCAGGGAAATATCAAACTGGTCATGGAGGCCCTTCGGGAAAGAGGCCTGTTACGCAAGAATGCACCTCACCTTGTAAAAAATCAATCCTTTGTCATCCCTAATTACAAATGGTGGGAAAACCCTTTTTACGGTGTTGGCCTGAAAATGTATGACTGGATGGCCGGCAGTCTGGGATTAGGTCCTTCCGAATTTCTTTCTGTGGAAGAAACATTAGCACGCGCCCCTACGCTTGACCCGGAAGGTTTACGCGGTGGTATTCGGTATCATGATGGTCAATTTGATGATGCCCGGTTAGCTATCCATCTGGCCATGACCGCTGATGAACAGGGGGCCATACTGATCAACCATATGGCCGTGACGGGATTGATCCATGAAAATAAAAAGGTCATTGGCGTGATCGTACGGGATGAGTTTTCACCCGCAAAAGAGGAAATGGAGATCAGGGCAAAATGCGTAGTAAATGCAACGGGTGTCTTTACTGACTCCATTTTAAAGATGGATGAACCAGGCACAGAACCCATCATCAGTCCAAGTCAGGGGATACACCTGGTATTTGACCGGGAATTTCTGGCCTCTGATACCGCCATCATGATTCCACGTACCGACGATGGGCGTGTATTGTTTGCTGTGCCCTGGCACAATAAGATCATTGTTGGCACAACAGATACTCCGGTCGAAAAGGTCACTGAGGAACCCATTGCCCTGCCGGAGGAAGTGGATTTTGTATTGGAACATATTCGCCGCTATCTCAGCAAAGACCCTTTGCGGGAAGATATCCGAAGTGTATTTGCCGGGTTGAGACCCCTGATAAAAGGCAATGCAAAATCGACAGCAGCACTTTCGCGTGACCACCATATCTCCATTTCGGACACAGAACTGATCACCATAGCTGGTGGTAAATGGACCACCTATCGAAAAATGGCTGAAGATGTGGTGGACATAGCCATGCATAAGGCAGGGGTTAGTGAAAAAGAATGTATAACCCGACAGCTCCGGATACATGGGTTCCAGGAGGATATTGATCTGCATATTCAAGGCTATTATTATGGTACAGATGCCGAAAAAATTGCGACCTTAATAAAGGCCGATGCTACCTTGGGCAAAACGATCCACCCCTCCCTTCCCTATACCTTTGCCGAAATTGTATGGGCCGTACGGGAGGAAATGTGCATGACCCTGGAAGATGCTCTCAGTCGGCGTACACGGGCACTGTTGCTGGATGCCAAAGCCGCGATCGAAGCTGCACCAGAAGTGGTGAATGTGATGAGTAAAGAATTGTCCCTTGGTAAAAAATGGGAAACGGAGCAATTGGCAGCTTTTAAGGATATTTCAAGAAATTACTCAGTGGATACATTATAATATTTCTAAAATACAGTTTCCCGCTGCGCTCGCAAAGAAGCGCGGCGGATGCTGCGAGAAACAATAAAAACTAAACTATGATTGGTGAATTCTTTGGCACTTTGTTGCTCATCCTTCTCGGAAATGGCGTTGTTGCCAATGTCGTGCTCAACCGCTCAAAAGGCAACAACAGCGGTTGGATCGTCATCGCTTTGGGTTGGGCGATTGCCGTTTTCGTGGGTGTATATACCTCCATCAAACTTGGAGGCAGTGGCCATATTAATTCAGCCGTTACCATTGCCCTGGCCGCATTCCAGGATTTTGATAGCAGCCTGATCATTCCTTATATCAGTGCGCAATTTACCGGAGCCTTTATCGGATCTGTGATCAATTGGATCGCCTATAAACAGCATTTCGATATTACAGAAGATCAAAACCTGCAACTGGCCGTGTTCTGTACTGATCCCGCTATTCCCAATGTGTTTTACAATCTGGCCACTGAGATCATAGGCACTTTTGTGCTCGTGTTTGGGGCGTTGAGTTTGTCTCCGGCCTCCTCCACCATGGGCTCCATGGATGCGTTCCCGGTTGCCCTGTTGGTATTGGGTATTGGCCTCTCCCTGGGCGGACCCACAGGATATGCTATCAATCCGGTACGTGACCTCGGTCCACGTATCGCACATTTTATTTTACCCATCAAAAACAAAAGAGACAGTAATTGGGGGTATAGCTGGATACCGGTAGTAGGTCCGGTGATCGGAGGGCTGCTGGCAGCTTATTTATATGGTCTCGTGGGGTAATAAGAAATGAGGAACTTGCCTGAAGCAAACAAATTATACTTACTATCAAGTGCAAGATTCAACAATTTGTTTTGCTGCCTGCTTGATTTCATCCGCGGTTATGGTTAATGGTGGGGATATGCGTAAACACTGCGGAGCAAATAGAAACCAGTCCGTTAATACACCTCTTTCAATACACCTATCAATAACGGTTTTGTTTGTATCAAAGGAATCAAATTCAACCGCCATCCATAAGCCAAATGACCGGACCGCTTTTATTTTGGGGTGAACAAGCAGGCTACGAAACAGCGATTCTTTTTCGTTTACCTTTTGTATCCAATCCTCGCTGAGCAATAATTGAAAGGCAGCCAGCCCGGCAGCGCAACTAAGCGGGTGACCACCAAAGGTGGTTATATGTCCCAATACCGGATTCCCGGTGAATTGATCCATCAGGGTTTTATCGGCAATAAAAGCACCCAGGGGCAATCCGCCACCCAGCGCTTTCCCCAATAACAGGATATCAGGATGAATACCAAAATGCTCAAAGCCCCATGTCTTACCGGTGCGGCCAAACCCTGCCTGTATCTCATCCAGCACCAATAAGGTACCGGTCTCCGTACACTTTTTTCGCAGAGCCTGGATCCAATCCCTGTCGGGAGCTTTTATGCCTGCTTCCGCCTGAACGGTTTCGGCAAACGCCGCGGCGGTATCGGTGGTGATCATTTCAAGTGATGCTGGATCATTGTAGACAAGATGATCAATCCCGGGGAGCAATGGCCGAAAGGCATTTCGCCAGTATTCATCCCCCATTATACTCAAGGCACCCTGAGTGGAACCATGATAGGAATGATTGAATGCAGCGATCCGTGATCGCCCGGTCACCCGCTTGGCAAGTTTCATCGCCCCTTCGGTGGCTTCTGTTCCTGAATTAGTAAAATAAACTGAATTGAGCGAGGGAGGCAGATGGGAGACAAGTTGCTGTGCGTACAGTACCTGTGGTGATTCAACAAACTCGCCATACACCATGATATGCAGATAGGCATCCAACTGAGTTTTGATAGCCTCAACAACCTTTGGATGCCGGTGTCCGGTATTCGCCACACTGATCCCTCCAATCAGATCAATATATTCCTTTCCATTCTTATCAAACAACTTACACCCCTCTGCCCGCACGATCTCCATGGCCAATGGCGCCGGAGAGGTTTGAGCGATGTGTCGAAGGAATAGTTCGCGCTGGGACATGGGGGTTGGGGGTTGGGTGACAGATGACGGATGACAGATGACGGATGATAGATGACAGATGACGGATGACAGATGACAGATGTATGCCAAAGGCTTTCCGTTATTAAAATCACTCAAAGTTAAGCCTAAATTAATTTACTTTGCAATATCCGTCATCTGTCATCCGTCATCTTTCAACTGTCACCCAACATCCAACACCTAACACTCAACCCCCATGGCCCTCATTCTCCCCGTTCAAGGTAAATCACCCAAGTTTGGTCACAACTGTCATATTGCACCTAATGCCACCATTGTTGGAGATGTGGTCACCGGTGACCAGTGTAGTTTTTGGTTCAATGCCGTTATACGAGGTGATGTGAATTTTATTAAAATGGGGAATAAGGTAAATGTGCAGGATGGAGCCTGTATCCATTGCACCTACCAGAAATGTGGTACCACGATAGGTAATAATGTTAGCATCGGTCACAATGCCATTGTGCATGGCTGCACGCTCCACGATAATGTATTGATCGGGATGGGGGCTATCGTAATGGACAATGCGGTAGTACATAGCAATACGATCATCGCTGCCGGAGCGGTGGTATTGGAAAATACCATCTGTGAAAGCGGGAGCATTTATGCCGGCGTACCGGCAAAGAAAGTAAAGGATATCTCCCAGGAACTGATCCACGGAGAGATTGAACGTATCGCGAATAATTATGTGAAATACGCTTCCTGGTTTAAATAGGTGATCACACGAATTTTAACGAATAGGCACGAATGACACGAATATTTGGCCTAAATAATTGATTATCTATGTAATTCGTGCAATAGGTGGTAATTCGGTATAATTCGTGTCATCTGCTTCACCGTAATTCTACCTTTCTCAAACAAGATTTCCTTTGTAAATTCGTTATACCTAAAAGGGAAACCCATGAAGACCATTCGTATTTTTACGTTCAGCGCTGTCCTCTTATTGAGCCTTTCATCTTGTAAGGTTTGGAACAGCATTTTCCCCCCAAAATATGGTTGCCCAACGAATGGTAAGAATATAGGCGCGGAGAAATTGGCATCGGGTGATCCTGCCGCCGAAAAAGCGGCCAGAAAAGCGAAGAAGTTCCGATCATAAAAGGCCTTTTGCCTTTAAACTTTGGTCCTCTATCCTGTTCAAAGCCATAAAACGTACAACTATGAACTCAAATCTACGCGTTGCCCTTGGCTGCACTGAAGCCATTATTGATGATGATGGAGGATTGAAGAGGTTTTACCAGATCACCGACATCCTCAGTAGCAATTTCCACATTCGTTTTACCCGTAAGGAAGATGATTTTGATACCATTGACTGGGAATTCAGTTTTAATGGCCATCGCCTCACCCTCCACTATAATATTTATACAGGAATTTCCCTTTACCCTTCCCGTACAAAGGATGCTGACAAAGCCGAGAACAATGCGGTGGTGGAGTTGGCCAATGGATTGACCCAACGGTTGGAAGTGGCCTGCTAATAGAGGTCGATAGACGGGAGACCGAAGTCAACTCCGGTCTCCGGACCCCGGACTCTGGACTCCCGACTCCGGACCACTCACAAAAAAACTTAGCTCGCCAGAGAATTCAGAATATTGAAATACGAGGCATATCGCTCCTCATAAATTTGCCCCTGCTCTACCGCTTCCTTGATCGCACATCCGGGCTCATTTATGTGCAGGCAGTTGTTGAAACGGCAATGACCCAATCGTTCGCGCATTTCAGGATAATAATGTGACAACTCCTGACGAGGCAAATCCACGATCCCCAATTCGCGCAATCCTGGCGTATCAATGACCGCACCTCCAAAAGGCAGATCGAACATTTCAGCAAAGGTCGTCGTATGTAAACCCTTCCCACTCCATCCACTCACTTCTTTCGTCCTTAATACCAATTCGGGCAACAATTCATTGATCAGGGAAGATTTTCCCACACCACTATGACCACTTAATAAACTGACCTTGTCTTTTAGCAATGCCCGCAATGGCTCGATCCCCATCTTTTCCTTTACACTAATCAATAGCAGACGATAGCCAATCGACTCGTACATGCTTTTCCACTCCTCAAACTGTTCCTGTTCTTTCTTTTTATACAAATCTGCTTTGTTGAAAACAATAATTGATGGCACGTGATACATTTCCCCTACTACCAGAAAGCGATCAATAAATCCTTGCGAAGTGCGAGGCTCCTTCAAGGTGGCAAACAAAATGGACTGATCAAGATTGGCGGCAATGATATGGTGCTGGTTCTTAAACCGGGGGGATTGGCGGTTAATATAATTCCGGCGCGGGACTATCGTATTGATCACGGATGTGTTCTCTGTTTCGCTTTCGCGTTCCATTTCCACCATGTCACCTACAGCCAATGGATTGGTCGAGGTAATGTCATCTATTTTGAAAACACCTTTTATCCGGGCCTGGTGAAAATGGCCGGAGGCATCTTTAACCGTGTACCAGCTTCCCGTAGAGCGATAAACAACGCCTTTGATCATAGGTCGAAAGTAGGCATTATTGAGAATTTATTTGTATAGCGGTTTCTGGCAGCGCCCGTTGTTTCTCAGGGAAACTTTCTGAAAACAGTATAACGCAACAAGATCTCCAGAAAAAGGAACCCCAATGCCAAGAAAATAAAAATTGGAAAATGTTCCCTGATCCGTTTAAATGAAACGGCTTCGATCTTTACTTTTTCCATCGTATCGATCTCCTCATAGATCTTGCTCAACCCGGCTTTATCGCGGGCCCTGAAATAATCTCCCCCTGTTTCACGCCCAATTTTTCGCAAAAGATCTTCATCCAACAACGGACTATTCCCCCGTTTCACAACCCCCTGATTTGTTTTTTCCTCCACAGCGGCATACCCTTCCAGAGCCATCCCGATCGTGTACACTTTGATATTCTGCGACCGGGCAATGTCAAGTGCCGTCAGGGGGTCAATGAGCCTGTCCTCGGTAGGCTGTTCTTTTCCATCGGTGAGCAAAATGACCACTTTACTCTTTGCCTTGCTTTCCAGCAACCGGGCTGATGCTGTCGCCAGTCCTTCCCCGATCAGCGTTCCGTCCTGAAGCATCCCACTTCGCAGAGAAGCCACCTGGGTAAGCAGGGTATTTTTATCAGTCGTCAGGGGAGACAGGGTAAAACTCTCTCCTGAAAAAATCACCAGGCCGATCTGGTCAATTGGCCTTTGCCGGATAAAATCAGCCGCTACTTCTTTCGCTACTTCAAGCCGGTTGGGTTGAAAATCGCGCGAGAGCATACTCCCACTTACATCAATACAGAGTACAATATCGATCCCTTGTCCACCGGTAAGCTGTTCATCATTTCTTTCCCTTGGTCTGGCCAAGGCAAGAATGAGTGTCGTCATGGCCAACAACCGTAACAGGAACAGGATATGCCGCCAGGTAGCCTTGCCCTTTCCTTTACCAAATGTATCGATCGAGGTCACGGGGAGAGCCGATGAATGAAGCCACCTTCTTTTCACGTACCAGTAAATGAGCAGGGGGAAAAGCAGAAAGAGTCCAAAGACCCAGGGATATTCCCAATTGATATTATTTAGCCAGGTTGGCATGTGCTTCCATTTTTAGGGTGATCTCCTCCACTGTCCTTATTACATCACGGGTGATACGCGCCATCTGTTCACGGTCCTCCTGTGTAACTTCTCCTTTGGCAAATTTTACCCATTCCCCCTTCTCCCATTGTTCCTTCCAGGCGGTAAGCTGGACTGTCGGAACCGATTGGGTCTTTAGCCATTGCTCCAATTGAACAGTGGTTTTCTCGTCGGCCTCCATGCCCATGCGCCGCTGAAGATAATTCCGGAACAGCGCTGTTACCTGTATATAGTAGGCCTTGTCCTCCAGCTTTGCTTTTTCTATCTGCTCCATCTCCCGAAGGGTTTCGGCGAATATATCCACCTTGGGTACCGGCCGTGTAGCTGGTTTTTTTCTTCGAACGAAATAAAGCACCAGGAAAACAAACAGGGCTGCAAAGGCCAGGATACCAGTAATGATGATCTTCCAATCCCATTCCTTCTTTTCCACCACTTCTTCGGTCATCACATCCCGAACATCGTGATAGGGCTGACTCGTATCCATGGGTGAAAAGACCACCTCTACCAGTATGGAATCCGTATAGGGGCCTTCTCCCTCCACCAAAGGGAAGGCAGGTATCACCCATTGTCCTGAATCAAAACTGGTAAGCGTGATGCGTTGGCGAAGTATGGTCCCATCCGTTGTATTCAGGGTATCCGGCGAAGGTTTGTCAATAAATTCGAAATGAGGAATGGTGTCAATGGAAAAAAAGCGGATGGCGGAGGTTTCCGGAATCGCTACTTCCAATTCAAGCTGAAGTCGCTCCCCGATCAGAATGCTTGATTTATTCACGCGTGCTTTAACCGATACAGACTGACCCTGTGAATGACCCGCCAGCCATAGCAGGATCAGGAGCAAGATACTTGCCCTGCGAAGAAACATAGATTCGATCATTCGATTCGGTTGGTCATTCATTCGGTGGTCATTCATCGGTTGCGGCTCAAAAAGAACCGCTGTAATACGCGTACATAATCCTGATCGGTCCGAACATGAAGCAGGTCACATCCGGCTTTGGAAAAAACCTGTTTACTAAACTCGGTCACGCGGAAAAATTCTTTTTCATATCCCTGCCGCACCCGGCTGCTGTTACTGTCTACCCATTGCTGCTCCCCAGTCTCCAGGTCCTTTACCTCCAGCAATCCGGCCCTGGGCAATTGCATATCCATTTTATCATACACTTTGATCCCGATTATATCATGCCTGCTTCCAGCCACCCGCAATCCATCCTCATAACCGGCATCAATAAAATCACTCAACACAAAGGCTATGCTTTTTTGCCTCGTGGCATTATTGAAACGGCGCAAAGCTGTTGAAAGCCCCGTAGCCTTTTTCTCTGACGTCATCGTGAGCAGCTCCCGCACAATAAACAAGGCATGTTCCCTCCCCTTTTTTGGTGGGATGGAACGTTCCACCTTATCGCTGTAAAAGATCACCCCCACTTTGTCGTTGTTGTTGATCGCAGAAAAAGTAAGTACAGCGGCCAATTCCGTTATAATGTCCTTTTTTCGGGCATGTACCGTTCCAAATAAAGTACTCGCACTGATATCGATCATTAACATGACCGTTAATTCCCGTTCCTCCTCAAATAGTTTGCTGTAAGGATGCCCAAACCGGGCAGAAACATTCCAATCAATAAACCGGATATCATCTCCGGCAGCATATTCACGTACCTCTTTAAAGGACATGCCCTTCCCCTTGAAAGCACTATGGTACTCTCCAGTGAACAGGCTGCTCGCGAGCTTTTTACTTTTTATCTCGAGTTGCCGGACTTTTTTTAGTATTTCGGTGGTAGTCAGCATTTGATTGATGACGGATGACAGATGACGGATGACGGATTACTCAAGTGATGCGTTTTCATAATATCGGATCAACCCGTTTAATAATTTTTGATTATTCTTTATTCTTAATTCTATTGCTGAAAACTGATTTTCATGTATAAAACCTACCATTTTCCCAAGCGTAACTAATGTCTCTAATTCGTATAATGATCCTCTGGCAATATGAAAAAAACGAATTGAGTCTTTTTTTGTTTGTCTTCCACTTCCCTCAGCAATATTTGAAGGTATGGATATTGCAGCTCGTTTTATTTGAGATGACAATGCAAATAGTTCCTCTTTAGGAAATCCTCTGACTATCCGATAAATTTCTTCTGCCAATGTCATCGACTCCTTCCATGAATTCAATTTCATATACCCTGTCATAAATTGGAACTTTCCGCAATTATACTGGTACCGAAAGTCCCATCGGGTTTTATTTCCCGGGAAAAAACACAAACATTTCGGTTTTTTCCTCAGTCATCTGTCATCCAACATCCGTCATCTGTCATCCAACATCCGTCATCTGTCATCCAACATCCGTCATCCGTCATCCGCCACCCGTAATCCAAGCCCCCCTACGGCACCTTCACCTTCCCAACAATCTCCTTAACCACTTTCTCCACATCTACGCCTTCTGCTTCGGCTTCATAGGTCAATCCTATTCTGTGACGCAGTACATCCAAACAGATTGACTGAACATCTTCCGGGGTCACAAATCCACGTTTATGCAAAAAGGCTTGTGCCTTGGAGGCTAATGCAAGATTGATGCTACCCCGGGGAGAAGCCCCATAGGCGATGAGTGGTTTCAAATGCGCCAGATTGTATTGATCCGGGAAGCGCGAGGCAAATACGATCTCCAGGATATAGCGCTCTACTTTTTCATCCAGGTAGATTTGTCGCACAAGATCACGCGCCTGGGCCACTTCCTGTATAGATACAACCTGTCGGATCGATGGTACATTTAATCCCTGCACATTCTGCCGCATGATCAACTGCTCTTCCTGCATGGAGGGATAGCCAACAATTACTTTCATGATGAACCGGTCCACCTGTGCTTCGGGAAGCGGATAGGTACCCTCTTGTTCAAGGGGGTTTTGCGTTGCCAGTACCAGAAAAGGTTCATCCAGTTTGTAGGTGGTATCTCCAATGGTTACCTGTCTCTCCTGCATGGCTTCCAATAAAGCACTTTGCACTTTTGCCGGTGCGCGGTTGATCTCATCGGCCAATATAAAGTTGGCAAAAATGGGACCCTTCCGCACCACAAATTCATTCCGTTGCTGGTTATAGATCAGGGTACCCAATACATCCGCCGGTAAAAGATCGGGCGTGAATTGGATCCGACTGAATTTCGCATGAATGGCCTGTGAAAGTGATTTGATCGTCAGTGTTTTTGCCAGACCAGGGACCCCTTCCAATAAGACGTGCCCATTGCTAAGCAAACCGATCAGGAGTCGGTCAAGCATGTATTGCTGCCCTACGATGATCTGTCCCACCTCTTCTCTCAACCGGTCGGTGAATTGGGCAGATTGGGCAATGCGCTGACTAAGCTGTTTGATCTCTTCGGCGGATTTATACATGAAAATGAATTATTTACAGGTTATTTCCCCTTACCAGCAAAATCTTTGCCGAAGGGGAAAAATGGGCCTGGTACGGAACAATAATCAAGGGGTGCTGGGATTCACGCCAAGTATTTACTAAATTACCCGGAAATCGAATATCATGCGAAAATCAACTATCAAATACCTTTTGCTGGCCACCCTGGCCTTGCCTATACTCTCCTGTCAAAAAGAAGGTGACCCTCCCAAAACCAGAACCGAATTATTAGCCTCCGGTGCCTGGAAACTTCAAAGCGCTACGGCGAATGGTTCGGATGTCACCTCACAGGTTCCAACTTGTAACAAGGACAATGAGACCACTTTCCAATCCAATGGAACCGGAAACCTGCTCGAAAAGGCAAATGTGTGCTCGCCTTCCAATGAAACAAATTTTACCTGGAGCTTTCAAAATAATGAAACGGAACTGGCCTTATCCGCCCAATTGATCCCTTCCGGTTCAGGAAACTTCACCATCGTTACCCTCACCGAAACCACACTGGTTCTTTCACAGGCAAGTACATTGATACCCGGGCCTCCGATTACCATTGTTGGCACCTTTGTGCACCCTTAAAATTCAGGACAAATATTTCCCAACGATCGGCACCCTTCTTCCAACGCCAAAGGCTTTGGCACTGACCCGGATGATGGGACAAAACTGATTGCGTTTGTATTCATTGGTATTGACCAGTTTCAATACCCTGTTCACCAACGCGGGATCATATCCTTCGGAAATGATCTCCCTGGGCCCTTTTCGTAATTCAATATAATTGTAAAGTACGCGATCAAGTATATCATACTCAGGTAAGCTGTCACTGTCTTTTTGGTTTGGACGAAGTTCCGCAGAAGGGGCCTTGGTCAAAATGGATTCAGGTATCAACGCGCGATCGCGGTTGATCCTTCTCGCCAGAGCATAGACCTGTACTTTGTACAGATCGCCCAATACCCCAAGTCCTCCCGCCATATCTCCATACAAAGTGCCATATCCCGTAGCCAGTTCACTTTTATTGGAAGTATTCAGTAAGATATACCCAAACTTATTGGCAAGCCCCATGAGCAGGTTGCCCCGGGTACGACTTTGAATATTCTCTTCCGCTACACTAAATGGCCGGTCTTCAAATACAGGTTTCAGTGTTTGCAGAAAAGATTCATAGATATCCCGTATCGGAAGTATATGATATGGATTATCGAGGTTGCGACTCAGGGCTTCGGCGTCACTTACAGAATGCCCCGTGGAATAAGGAGAAGGCATCAACACAGCGGTCACATTTTCTTTGCCCAGGGCTTCAACCGCCAGGGCCAGGGTTACCGCGCTGTCAATCCCACCCGAAGATCCCAGTATGGCTTTTTTGAAACCCATTTTGAAAAAATAATCGCGGATACCCAGAATCAATGCCTGATGGATTTCTTCGATATTTTTTTCATTGGTCAAATAGGCCAGTATATCCTCGCCTTTGCCTACTTCCGCAGCTGAATAATAATAGGGTTCTTCTTTTATTGTCGTTTTCTTCCCTTCAAGACGACTGAGTTCATCCAGGTCAAATACGGCAAAGTCCTCTTCAAAATATTTCATCTCCTTTACCTGCCGTCCCTGGATATCATAGACAAGACTTCCTCCATCAAATACGATCTCTGTTTGCGACCCCACCGTATTACAATACAACATGGGTAACTGATATCTGATGGTATGCGCTTTTACAATACTGTTCCGCACGATATCCTGAGCGTAATTGTAGGGGGAAGCAGAAAGGTTGATCATGACATCGGGACCAAAGGCCGCCAATTTTTCCATCGGCGTGATTCGGTATAAGGGGTTGTCCCCCATATTCCAGATATCCTCACAGATGGTAACCGCGAGTTTTTTGCCTTTGAACTCCACTACCTGCCAGTCATAAGCCGGTTCAAAATACCGGTACTCATCAAACACATCATAGTTGGGGAGGAGCGTCTTATGGATCTCTGCTTTGATCTCTTTTTCATATAATAAAAAAGCGGCATTAAAAAGGTCCTTGCCTTCCTTGCGGGGGTTGCGCGCAGGAGAGCCCACCAGGACGCCGATCGTATCGGCCTCTTCCCGGATCTGATCGAGGCTCCGATAACAGGCTTCAATGAAATCATGAAATTCCAGAAAATCCCGGGGCGGGTAGCCGCAAATACATAATTCGGAGAAAACCACCAGGTCGGCTCCGGCCGCCTTAGCCTGACGTATTCCGGCGATGATCTTATCCCGATTGCTGTCGAAATTGCCAATATGATAATTTTGCTGGGCCAGGGCGATCTTCATGAAACAAATTTACAGCAATGGCAGACAACAATATTCGAATCACCATCGTTTACGAACCATGCAAAAACTGACCCTTTTTCTCCTCACTACACTCTTTCTCCTGGCTTGTAATGATCAGGATAAGGGGCCTGACCTGAAAGGCAAGGAAGTAAAAATGCCCCTGGAGCGGTTTGAACAACAATTTTTCGCCATTGACAGCAACCAATTAGCCAATGGCTTGAAAGGGGTCATGGCCAAATACCCCGATTTCTATCCGGTTTTCATGCGGAATATCCTGGGGGTTTCGGGCAATCCCGATGAGGAGGCCACCCAACAGGTGTCCCTGATGTTTTTACGGGGATATGCAGCCGTGGCTGATTCACTGCGTCAAAAATTTGGCGACTTCAAAAAGGTCCAGGCCGAGATCGAGACAGGGTTCAGCTACCTCAAATATTATTTCCCCGAATACCAACCTGGTAAACTCATAACCTTTGTAGGCCCCTTTGATGCCCCTGGCGTTGCCCTCGTTGATAAAGGTCTCGCGATTGGATTACAGCAATATGCCGGTAAGGACTTCCCGGTTTACCAGGTACTCGACGAACAACAATTGTTTCCTAAATATATATCCCGGCGTTTCGAACCTCAATATATTCCGGTCAGTTGCCTCAATGCAGCATTAGGCGAAATGATTCCAGACAGTACCATCGGCCGACCTCTGATCGAACAGGTGGTGGAAAAAGGAAAACGCTGGTACCTTCTTGATAAATTACTTCCCAAGACCGAGGATTCAATTATTACCGGGTATACCCTGAAACAACTGGCCTGGTGCGAGGAAAATGAAGGGAATATCTGGAGCTACCTCACCCAAAACGAAGACCTCAATTCCATCGATCCGGTGGTGATGCAAACCTATATCGGCGAATCGCCCTTTACCCAGGGTATGCCCGAAGCTTCTCCCGGAAATATCGGTCAGTGGATCGGGTGGCAGATCGTGAAGAAATATGCCGCAGACCACAAAACAGCATTGCGTGATATCTTAAAGATGGATGCCAGGAAGTTGCTGGAAGAGGCGAAGTATAAGCCGAAGTAGGGGGGGTGGAGGATAGATGACGGATGACATCCCTCTAACACCTCAATTCCCCTTAAACGGAACAATCATTTCAAAAGCCGGGATATTCACGTCAAAAAACTGTCCGGTATTGACATTCTCCATTTGATAGGTTCCACTCATGCGGCCCATTTCGGTGCGAAGATTGCACCCGCTCACATAGGAGTATTTTTCTCCGGGTTGAAGCTGGGGTTGTACACCCACTACACCCTCGCCTTCCACCTCGCGGTAGCTGCCATTGCTGTCGAAGATATGCCAGTGCCGGCGGTGTAATTTAACGGGAAAGGTGTTGTGATTCTCCATGGAAATGCGGTAAGCAAACATGAACTCCGATTGGATCGGGTTGCTGTAATCTGCCTGATAAAAGGTCTCCACACAAATCTCCACCCCTTCTGATATTTTGCTTACCATAAGTATGGCTTTGTGTAAAAATATAAAAAATAATAGGGTTTTCACCCTTCTGTCTATTATACTCGGAATTTTATCGACAACCCCTAATTTTGACCCCGGATTTGCCCTTTATAATCAAAATTGTTAATAAGTATTGTATGAAAATAGCCGTAGCCAAGGGAGATGGGATCGGACCGGAGATCATGGACGCCGTACTCCGCATTTTTGACGCCAATGAAGTACCCCTGGAATATGAATTCGTAGATATGGGGAAATGGGTATTTGACAAGGGATTTTCCAACGGTATGACCGAGGAGGCCCGGGATACGATCGAGAAACTGGGGATGTTGTTCAAAGGGCCCATGGAAACCCCAAAAGGTAAGGGTGTAAAGAGCATCAATGTTACCGCACGCAAGACCTGGAACACCTATGCCAACAAAAGGGTTTTTCAAACCCTGCATGGCGTGGATACCGTTTTCTCCAAAGCCGGTATCCCGATTGACATCACTGTGGTCAGGGAAAATATTGAAGATACATATGGGGGCATCGAACACATGCTTACGCATGATGTGGCCCTGAGCCGCCGCTTTATCACCCGTCCCGGATCGGAACAAGTGATCAAATATGCTTTTGAAATGGCCCGGAAGAAGAATGCCCGCCGGATCACCTGCGGTCATAAGGCCAATATCATGAAGATCACCGATGGACTTTTTCTGGAAATATTTTACGAGGTGGCCAAAGATTATCCCGGTATAAAGGCGGATGATGTGATCGTGGATGACCTCTGTATGAAACTGGTCACAAGACCCGACAATTTTGATGTCGTCGTGCTGACCAATCTGCAGGGTGATATCGTATCTGATCTTTGCGCAGGATTGGTGGGTGGACTTGGCTTTGCCCCTTCGGCGAATATTGGTGACCATATCTGCATCTTTGAAGCCGTACATGGTACTGCCCCGGATATTGCCGGAAAGAATATCGCCAACCCCACTGCTTTGCTGTTGAGTGGTATCGCCATGTTGCACCATGTTGGCCTGACCGAAAATGCTGCCGTGATCGAGAATGCCTTGCTTTATACGCTGGAAAGCGGTGTACATACAGGTGATTTTGGAGACAAAAGCATACCTTCTGTAAATACCACCCAATTTGCAGACGCCATCATTGGTAACCTGGGTAAGAAACCAAAAGGAATGCCCCGTGAAGTAATTGCCAATATGCCGGGAACGCCCACGCCGCTGAAATTGGAAAGGAATTCCATGATGGTATCAAAAGAAAAAGCACCTGAGCATATCGTGGGGGTTGACCTGTTTATTGAAAGCGATGAACAACCGGAGGTCATCGCCGCCAAATGCCTGCGGCATGCCGGTGTTAAATTCAAATTGATCAGCATCAGTAACCGGGGTACACAGGTTTGGCCCACAGGTTCACTCTATACCAACCTCGTTAACCAATACAATGCACGTTTTGAAAGCATTGACGGGGAACCCCTGTTTCAACAAGATGTCATCGGATTGTATGTAAGCATGAGCGGGAACTTTAAGATCTGCTCTTTTGAATTGCTCAATCAATGGGATGGCAAGAAAGCCTATAGCCTGGCACAGGGTCAGTAGATTTTCACTTGTGTTTGATCAAGAATACTTCGACTTTTTCCCCAAAAACAGGGATTGGCATATTATTGGCTGAGAAATAACAAACACAGCCGGCGCTAACCCCGTTTTCTAAAAGCCGTTGATTTCCTTTGAAGAACACCATATAGTAAAGGTCTGATAACGATCTGAGAACCAATAGGGTAACGCTCGAATGAGATTTCCCCTATGCAATATCCTAAAGAAGTCCCGCCTCAGCGGGATTTTTTTTTGCGGGTATCTGATCTACCTGCTTTGGGTATATCCATTCTTCTGCAACCACTGAAGAACCTTTGGCCGCTGATCCCCCTGAATAATAATTTCACCGTCTTTGGCAGAACCACCGGTTCCGCAGTGGTTCTTTAATTTCTTTCCCAACTCTTCCAGATCATCCGCCATTCCCACAAACCCGGTGATCACAGTGACCGCCTTGCCGGCACGGTGCTTGGTTTCCAGGCGGATTCGTAATTTTTGCTGGGCTGGCACAAGCGTTTCCCTATCCTGTTTTTCTTCTTCAAAAGAAAAACCAGGATCCGTGCTGTACACAAAGCCCCTGGCATCTGGTTTATTTTTCTTGCTCATACGAATGAATCTAATCTGCGAAATCTGTACGATCCGGGTAATCCTATATATTTACTGCTTTCAAACTCAGGTCCAGACTTTTGGCCTGGTGGATCAAAGCCCCCACACTCACATAATCCACCCCAGTGGCGGCAAAGGAAGTAATATTCTCCAGGTTGATCCCTCCACTGGCCTCCGTCTCAAAACCCCCTTGTATAACCGCTAACGCCTCGCTGATTTTCTCCGGGGTAAAATTATCCAGCATGATCCGGAAAACCTTGCCCTTCCCCATGGCCACTACCTTTTTTACATCCTCTATCGAACGTGTTTCCACCTCGATCTTCAGGTCCTTTCCGGAAGTTTGTACATAGGCATGGGCCTTCTCAATGGCCGCTTCAATTCCCCCGGCATAATCAATATGATTATCCTTCAGCATGATCATATCATACAAGCCAAAGCGGTGGTTAACACCCCCTCCGATCCGGACGGCTTCTTTTTCCAATAACCTGAAATTGGGAGTGGTCTTGCGGGTATCTAAAATCCTGGTGCGGTATCCCTCCAGTTTCCGTACATATTCCCGGGTGAGCGTCGCGATTCCACTCATTCGTTGCATGCAATTCAACACCAACCGCTCGCAGGATAATATTGTATGGATAGAGGCTTCCACCTCAAAGGCTTTTTCCCCGGGCTGCATCGCCTCCCCGTCCTTCTTATACGGGTGAAAAACCGATTGGGGATCATGATAGTGAAAGATCTTTTCCGCTACTTCCATACCGGCCAGTATACCTTCCTGTTTGATCTTGAGTACCGCCTTTCCCCGGGCTAAAGGGGAAATACAACTCAGGGTGGAGTGGTCCCCTTCCCCAATATCTTCCGCAAGGGCGGAGGCCACCAGTTTGTTCAAGGATGAATCAAAGGAACTCATGGCACAAAGCTATCAAAAAAGGATCGCCCCGCGCGATTGGCACGGGGCGATTAAAAAATTACTCTTCTGATTATTACTGTTGCTGGATCCTTAATTCCTGGATCAGCATCTTGTCATTCTTATTCTTCATGAACACATTCACCCGGTAATTTCCGCTCTTTGTTTGGAGCGTACCGATGCAATACTGACTGTTGTTTCCATCACTCTCCCCTTTGTGCTTTACCTCAAAGGTTTTGACCCCGGTCGTGGCAAAGAAATCTTTCAGGATCAATTCTGCCTGGCTTTTGCTATAACTATTGCTTTTGTCGGGCATGGTGATGTCCACATAGGCATCAAAATACCGGGCCAGATTGGCACTGTTTCCTGATTTCAACGCACCAATCACACTCTCAATTCCACTTTGAAGGGTGAAAGAACTGAGTGTAAAGAGCAGCACTACACCAACTAAAGGTATTTTTTTCATGTTCTGATGGTTTTCATAAGGATTTAATCTAAAAACATGCCACACTAAAAAAAGGCGTATGGGGAAACTAATATACTAAATATCAAGCTGTTTTCATAGCTTAAACCCAAAATGAATTAGCTTTGCCCTGAATTTTCTATTGATAATGAGCGCATTTCGCATAACCTACCATTAGATATGAATAACGGTAAAAAAGTTGCATTGATCATCATGGATGGTTGGGGTCTTGGACAGGTCAAATCCGCCGACGCCATCCAGCACGCAAAGACCCCTTTTGTCAGTTCCCTGTATAGTAAATACCCCAACACCACCCTGACCACCTGTGGAGAATTGGTGGGCCTGCCCGATGGGCAAATGGGTAATTCAGAAGTGGGGCACCTCAATCTTGGCGCCGGCCGGATCGTGTACCAGGAATTACAGCGGATCAATGTCGCCATTCGCGAAGGCGAATTTGGCCGGAATAAAACCATGCTGTCTGCCATTCACTATGCCCGTGACAATAAAAAAGCCCTCCACCTGATCGGTTTGGTGAGCGATGGTGGCGTCCACTCGCATATAAACCACCTCAAAGCCCTGGTTGATGTTTGCAAGACGGAAGGGCTGACCGAAGTATATATACATGCATTTACCGATGGCCGGGACTGTGACCCCAAAAGCGGACTGGGTTTTATCAAAGAATTACAGCTTCACCTCAACCAATCCGTGGGAAAGATCGCCACCGTGAGCGGAAGATATTATGCCATGGACCGGGATAAACGTTGGGAAAGAGTAAAACTGGCTTATGATGCATTGGTAAACGGTACCGGTGTAAAAGATACAGATGCTATCGCCGCGGTGGAACACTCCTATGCCCAGGATATCACCGATGAATTCATCAAACCGACCGTGATCATTGCCGAGGATCAAAAACCCCTGGCTACCATCCAATCGGGTGATGCTGTGATCTGTTTCAATTTCCGTACCGACCGCTGCCGCGAGATCACGCAAGTGTTGAGCCAGACAGATTTCCCCGATCACCAGATGCATAAACTGGATCTTCATTATACCACCATGACCGAATATGACAAGACATTTAAAAATGTCCATGTGGTATTTGAAAACGACAACCTCAACAATACAATAGGAGCCGTATTGGAGAAAAATGGGAAAAAGCAGATCCGTATTGCGGAAACAGAGAAGTATCCCCATGTCACCTTCTTCTTTAGCGGTGGGCGCGAAGTACCCTTTGATGGGGAAAAAAGAATCATGGCCCCTTCTCCAAAAGTGGCTACCTATGACCTGAAACCGGAAATGAGTGCCTTCGAATTGACCGAGGCTTTGCTCCCGGAGATCAATGGACAAACGGCTGACTTTATTTGCCTGAATTATGCCAATGCCGACATGGTGGGTCATACCGGTATTTGGGAAGCAGCGATCAAAGCCGTGGAAACAGTGGACCAATGTGTGGACAAGGTGGTTACCGCCTGTTTGAACAATGGTTATATGGTCTTCCTCACGGCCGACCATGGCAATTCCGATTACCTGATCAATGAAGATGGTTCGCCCAATACAGCACATACACTGAACCCCGTTCCGCTTTTCCTGATCGATAAAGAATGGAGAGGTCCGGTTAAAGCCGGGAAGTTGGGCGATATCGCACCGACCATCCTGGGGTTCATGGGACTACCCGTACCTCCGGAAATGACCGGCGACATCCTCGCCCACCCATAACTTAGTGTTCTTAGTGTCCTTTGTGTCTTCTTTGTGTTCTTCGTGTCCTCCTACGCAAGACTGGCGTAGAAGGACACGAAGAACACAAAGAAGACACGATGGACACAAAGAAGGAAATAACTCGTATCTTGATATCCGATAAATTAAGTATATGTTTAAGAAAATTCTCGTGTTTCTTCTGATCGCGCTGGTTGCGATCCAGTTCTTTCGTCCGAAAAAGAATCAGCAAGAAGGCATCCCCACCTCCCACATTGCCACCAAGTATGCTGTTCCCGAGGATGTAGCTTCTATCCTCAGTAAAGCCTGTAACGATTGCCACACTAACAATACCAAGTATCCCTGGTATTCAAATGTGCAGCCGGTAGCCTGGTGGCTGGACGAGCATGTAAGAGACGGAAAGAAACACCTGAACTTCTCTGAATATACCAATAAGCGCCCCCGGTATATGTATCATAAAATGGAAGAGGTCATTGAAATGGTAAAAGAAGGAGAAATGCCGCTGGCTTCCTATACCTGGATACACAAGGATGCCATCCTTACGGAAGCAGAGAAGACCAAACTTTATGATTGGGCCAATGCGGTGATGGATACCCTCAAGACCCAGTATCCCATTGACAGCCTCATTCGAAAAGGCTAACTTCGTCTCTACTATTTTATCAGATACTTTGACCCTGCCAAAACGATCTGTCGCTTTGATTTTCCTGCTGGTTGTACTGGCACCCCTCTCCTACGCCTTGACAGTAGTAGTAAAGGAACAGGTCATTCACAGGCAAATGAGGAGTAAACTGGGCAGGAACCAACTCCTTACCATTACCTTGAAAGTCGATGAGGTCGTTTGGATGGACAAACACGAGATACTCGTGGATGGCTATATGTTCGATATCAGTTCCAGGAAATTGGAAAATGGGGTTTATACTTTCACGGGACTCTTTGACAAGGAAGAGACCGAACTGGTAAAGAACCACCAGGGCCATCATGACCGGAGCAAGGATGGCCAGACTCAATTGCTGCAATCCGTTTTTTCACTGACCGCTATTACACCGGAAGCATCGGCTGCCGAAACGCACTTTATTAACCATTCCTGTATATACCCGGCAGATCTCACTTTACGGATCCAATCACCCGTTTTGGATCAGCTTACCCCTCCCCCTCAGACCGTTGCGGATTTTTCCTGAACAACCCATTTTGTTTTAATCAAACGCAACGCAGTATATGCATAAAAAAATATTGCCTGTACTGGCATGTACATTCAGTTTGACTGTATGTGCCCAACAGGATACCCTTGATCAAAAAACACTATCAGAGGTCGTGATCTCGGCCAATAAATTTGAGGAGAAAAAAAAGAATGTCAACCAGCGGATCGATGTGATCACGGCGCAACAGATCACCAAGGCCAATGCCCAGAACACCGGTGACCTGCTGAGTGGTACCGGACAGGTATTTGTACAAAAAAGCCAGCAGGGAGGTAGCAGTCCTGTTCTCCGGGGCTTTGAGGCCAGCAGGGTGCTGTTGGTGATCGATGGCATACGGATGAACAATGCCATTTACCGGGCAGGGCATTTACAAAATGTGATCACCGTAGATCCCAATATGCTGGAGCGGGTCGAGGTATTATATGGCCCGGGTTCAACTTTATATGGGAGTGATGCGCTGGGAGGTGTTGTCCATCTTCGCACCAAATCACCCAGGTTATCTTTAAATGGAAAGGTTACCAGCACGGGAAGTGTGTTTGCGCGAGGCAGTTCAGCCAATAATGAAAAAACCGTGCATGGTGATGTAAGTATTGGTGGTGGCAGGTTCGCCTGGTTACAGTCTTATACCTATAGCTATTTTGGCGACATGCGGATGGGAGACCACTATACAGATAAGTACCCTGATTTTGGCCGACGTTCACGCTATATCACCTCGGTGAACGGCATTGACTCTGTGGTCACCAGCAAAGATGACCGGATACAGAAATTCTCCGGGTACCAGCAATGGGATATCACGCAGAAAATTCTTTTCAAACAAAATGACCGGATCACTCACTCACTCAACCTGCAGCATTCCAATTCAACCAATGTTCCCCGGTATGACCGGCTTCAGGACCTCCGTAATTTTGGTGGAAGCATTGGTACCACCCTGCGCTTTGCGGAGTGGTTCTATGGCCCACAGACACGTTACCTGGGTGCTTATGAATTGAATTGGAAACCGGCCTCCGTCTTTGATATCGTCCGGTTGAATATTCATTATCAGGATATCGAAGAAAGCCGGCAACAAAGAGAATATCGCCGGTATGATAGGTTTGACAGCCGTCGTGAAAAACTCAGGATCTGGGGCTTCACCCTTGATAGCCGAAAAAAATGGAAAACAGACGAACTCACGGTGGGCTTCGATGGCCAGTTCAATGACCTGAAATCAGTGGCCGATCGCACCAATCTGAATACCGGTACAAAGACCAAACTTGATACTCGCTACCCCGATGGTAATAACTCGATGAATTATCTTGGCCTGTTTGGTCAGCACCTGAAGAAGTTTATAGATGGAAAATTGATCCTGAATGATGGATTACGACTTCAGCTGGTGAACCTTCGCTCCACCATAGTTGATAATTCATTTTTTAATCTGCCGGTTACGGATATCGAACAAAACACCTTTGCCCTTACCGGCAACATCGGTCTGGTATACCTGCCATCCAACACCTTCAGAGTAGCAGGCGGTATTTCTACAGGGTTTCGTAACCCCAATATTGATGACCTGGCACGCATATTCGAATCCAGTTCCGCCCTACAACGCGTAGTGGTTCCTAAATCAGATATCAAAGCAGAGTATACGTACACGGCCGATCTGAGTATTTCACAGATCGTGGCAGAAAAAGTCAGGATAGAAGTAAATGGGTTCTATACCTGGTTTCGAAATGCGATTGGGCTGGCACCTTATCAACTGAATGGCCAGGATTCTATACTTTACAATGGTATTTTAAGTGCAGTATTTGCAAACCGAAATGTCAAAAAGGCGAACTCATACGGTTACAATATCCAATTGGGTGTAGATTTTTCCCGTCACCTTAGCTGGGCAGGTACCATCACCTATACCTACGGAAGATTTAAAAATGAGCAGGGTGATAAAATCCCTCAGGATCATATCCCTCCTGTATATGGACGAACCAATTTAACCTATAACGAGGGCCGGATTTCGACCGAGTTCTTTGTTTTATTCAACGGTTGGAAAAAGGCGCAGGATTATAATCCTGATGGAGAGGACAACCAACAGTATGCCACCCCTGAAGGGATGCCTTCCTGGGTAACACTGAACTGGCGCGGGCAGGTTAATATCACCCGGCATTTTTTACTGCAAATGGCGGTAGAAAACCTGACTGACCGGAATTACCGGTATTTTGCTTCAGGCTTTTCTGCACCCGGACGAAACTTTGTGCTGGCAATAAGGTATAGTTGGTAATGGCTATTTTAATTCTAAGAACAATGTCTACTCAACAACAAGCCCGGTTACTCCGGCGATTCAGATGGCTGCATAGAAAAGTGGCGATCATCCTATTTGTATTCTTCCTGATCATCTCCGTAACCGGGATTTTGTTGGGTATAAAAAAGAATACCGGCCTATTGGCGCCTACTCAAAAAGGTAGTTCGAGTCAACTGGCAGACTGGTTGCCCATTGACAGCCTTCAGCAAAATGCAGTGCATTACCTGGCCGAAATCTCTCCGGATTTATCACCGGCTGTAGATAGAATCGATATACGGCCCGAAAAAGGGGTGGCAAAATTCACCTTCAAGGATCACTACCACGGCCTGCAACTCGATGGCGCTACAGGCAAACTACTTTTACACGAGATCCGGCGAAGTGACTGGATCGAAGACCTGCACGATGGCTCCCTGGTGGATAGCCTGATCGGGACCCGGGGTGAACCTTTCAAGACCGGCTATACGATAATCATGGGATTTAGCCTTTTTTTATTGGTTATCACAGGTGTATGGCTTTGGTGGGGGCCGAAGAGACTGCGTAAAAGCAGGGGAAACCGTTGAGAAATAAGGAATAAGACAGATAAAATCAGGAATCAGGAAGGCGATTAGCCCTTCCTGATTCCTGATTTTTTATTTCTCATTCCTAATTCCCGATGCAGCATTTGTATCCTAAAAATGTCTAAATTACAGGCAACCAAACGGGATCTATGACCGAGGAAGCCATTTTAAGAGGCTGTTTGAAAAATGAGGCATCTGCACAACGGGAACTGTACAATCGGTACAGCGCCCGGATGTTGGCTGTCTGCTATCGGTTCGCTCACAACAGAGAGGACGCCGAGGATATGCTCCAGGAGGGGTTTATCAAGGTATTCTCCCAGATTCATACGTTTGAGAACCGGGGCTCTTTTGAAGGATGGATCAGGCGGATCATCGTCCACACTTGTATCAATATCCTGAAGAAGAACAAGAAGTTCAATGAAAGCGTGGATATAATCCATGCCACCGGGGTCCAGATCAGGGAAGAATCTATCCCATCCATCATACAGGCCAAACAAGTTGTGGAATGTATCAGGATGTTACCGATCGGGTACAGAACCGTTCTTAACCTGTACGCCATCGAAGGTTATTCCCACCGGGAGATCGCCCAGATGCTCGATATTGAAGAAAGCACCAGCCGTTCACAGTACACCAGGGCAAAAGCCATGCTGGAAGATGTACTGGTTCGGAAAAAGATCTTGTCAAAATCAAAACCAACTGTATCCTGGATCGCTGCGGGAAATTCCCGTTGATGATCCGATCCTACCCTTAATAGCGACTGGTTATGGAGAGAAATTCTTATAACGGCGACTTCGAACGGTTCTTGCGGGATAACGCCAACGGTTACCGGATGTACCCTTCGGAAAAAGTATGGAAAGGTGTTCACCGTTCCTTACATGTGCGGTCCAAATGGTACCGCCTTTCGGCTTTGCTCCTCCTGTTCTCCTTCCTCACTACCGGCATGATCCTGATCTTTTCCCTGAAAAAGGCAGATAATAATTCCCTGGCCTCGGCCGCTACTGCCAATGGAAAATCCGTGACCAACGAACAACCTGCCGGAACACCTGCGAGTGACGTAACCAGTCAACAGGTCACCACCACCCAGGATATCCTGACCCGCCAACCCGTTTTTGTTCAATCGAATAAACATAGTACAAACAAAGAGCAGACCCCTGTAAACACAGGTGCTGTTTCTGCCGCGTTAAACCAACTGATTGCCGCCACACCTGAAAGCATCGAACCATCTTTGGCGATCGCTGAAAGAGGTGACAACAGCTTTGCACAAGAAATGCAACCGGAGGAACCGCTCTTCCAGTTGTCCGGCCAGCAAAATGATCCCGCTTCTGCTTATCGCGCAAGCCTGATCAAACCCAACCCGAATAAACTGGCCACAGCCAATACAATATCCGTTTCCAACCCGGCGCTTCCTTTCCTGAGGCCCGATCGTAGAAAGTTAAGCTGGCAGGTTCACTTTGCGCCAACCGTCAGTTATCGTAAGCTGTCGGAAAACAAACAATACCGTCCCGTTGGTTCGGTGAACTATACCTCTTTGCTGAATGTGAACGAGGCCGTAAGCCACAAACCTGATCTCGGATTTGAGATCGGTATCGATGCCCGGTATTCACTTTCCGACAAGCTTCGCGCCCGTATCGGTATCCAATCCAATGTGACCCGTTATGAGATCCGTGCTTATTCTTCCCGGACCGAACTGGCCACTATCACTCTGAACTCGCAAAGCGGGCCTCCCAATTCCGTAAGCGCTATCAGCAACTACCGGAACTTTGGCGGGGCCAATTCCAACTGGCTTGAGAACCTTTATTTACAGGTGTCCATTCCTTTTGGTATAGACTATATCATTGCAGATAATAAAAAGACTCAATTCGGTATCTCCAGCTCCTTACAGCCAACCTACCTCTTGGGTAAGAACGCGTATTTGCTGTCTGCCGATTACAAGAACTATGTGAAGGTTCCAGAACTGGTTCGTCGTTGGAATGCCAACGTGGACTTTGAAACCTTTATAGCTTACTCCACCGGCAAGATCAAATGGCAGGTGGGACCCCAGGTGCGCTATCAGGTATTCTCCAGCTTTGTGGATACCTACCCGGTACGCGAAAACCTGTTTGACTTTGGCCTCAAATTGGGCATGTCGCTCAATAAACGATAAGGCAACCAATACTCACTGCTAGAATCCCGCCACATGGCGGGATTCGTTTTTAAAGGATTGCCTAAATTTGACGTATGAAGAAAATGCTCCTGCTTACTACCCTATCCTTGATCCTGTTATCCTGTAAGGAAAAAAAGAAAAACGACTTCTTCCCTGTTCTTTCTTTTCTGCAAAGCCAGGTAAAACATGTCGACACCTCTGTGTACAATATTCAAAAGATCGTACCCATTACCGATTCCACCGCCGATACCACCTCTATTCCACGAGAGCAGTTCCGCGCCGAGGCCGCCGACTTTCTCTCCATACCCGATCTGACCGAAGGCCGTTTCACCGACAAATATGAACAGCGGGAAGGGTTTGAACAGGAGATCAACCGCGCCATCCTTTCCTATTATCCCAAAGCCGGCTCAAAGAACCTTGAGATCATACGACAGGATGTTGTCATTATTCCCACTACCACGGGCAATGACCAGGTAAGAACCTTGTTCATTGACCGCATCAAAGAATACAAGGACAGTACCGTTTTACAAAAACTATTCTGGACAACCGATGAGAGTTTTAAAGTATTGAACATCGTCCAAAAGACAGGACAACCCGACCGGGTAAGTCAAAAAGAACTGGTCTGGAACAGACCGGTCGAGGAGAAGGAGTAAATTATGACGGCCGAGGAATTTAGAAAAATTGCGTCTTCGATCCCGGCTAATCCCGGGATCTACAAATACTTTGATGCATCCGATTCGCTTTTATATGTAGGGAAAGCCAAGAACCTGCGGAAGAGGGTGAGTTCCTATTTTGTAAAAAGGCAGGCCAATTACAAGACGCATGAACTGGTGAACCGAATCCATCGCATTGAATTCACCATCGTGAATTCTGAACAGGATGCCTTGTTATTAGAAAATTCCCTGATAAAAAATTTCCAGCCTCGCTTTAATATCGATCTGAAAGACGATAAGACCTATCCCTTTATCGTGATCAAGAACGAGGCCTTTCCGCGGGTATTTCTCACCCGCACCAAGACCGACGACGGTTCTGAATACCTGGGCCCATATACCTCGGTGCAAAAAGTGAGGGAGCTGCTCCTGCTGATCAAACAGAATATACAACTGCGTACCTGTTCATTGGACCTTAAGGAAGCGAATATTAAAAAAGGAAAGTTCAAGGTTTGTCTGGAATATCATCTGGGCAATTGCAAAGGCCCCTGCGAAGGATTACAAAGCCCGGAAGATTATGAAACAGGTATTGTACAGTTGCGCAATCTCCTCCGGGGCAACCTGCAACCTGTGATCCAGCATTTTAAATCTGATATGAAGGAGTTGGCGGCGCAAATGGCCTTTGAAAAAGCCGACCTGATCCGGAAAAAGATCGAATATCTGGAGAATTATCAGGCCAGGTCCACTATCGTGAATCCACGTCTTTCAGATATTGATGTGTTCTCTGTTTTAAAAGAAGGCCCCGTGGCCTATGTCAATTACCTGATGGTGCAGAATGGTTCGATTGTGCAGACCAAGACCATCCGTCTCGAGACCCATTTGGATGAGCCCGTGGAGGAAATACTCCCCGTCGCGATCCTGCATTTGCGGACCAAACTGGAAAGCCGGGCAAAGGAGATCATTGCCCCGTTCCCTATCACCTGGGAGGAACCGGAATTGACCATTACCGTTCCGCGTGCCGGAGATAAAAAGAAATTACTTGACCTCTCCCTGAAGAATGCCACCTATTTTATTGAGGAGATCAAGAAAAAACAAAGGTTGCAACTGACCCAACCCGGAGCCTCCATGGAGCCGGTGTTATTGCAATTACAGGAAGACCTCAAGCTCACCGATTTCCCGGCACACATTGAGTGTTTTGATAACTCCCATTTCCAAGGGGCCTACACCGTTTCTGCCATGGTTTGCTTCAAAGACGGCACTCCCAGTAAAAAAGACTACCGCCACTTTAATATCAAGACCGTAAAAGGGATCGATGATTTTGCGAGCATGAAGGAGGCTGTCTACAGACGCTATAAACGCGTTTTAAATGAGGGTTTGCCCTTCCCTCAGCTGATTATCATTGACGGCGGAAAAGGCCAGCTAAGCGCCGCTATTGAAGCCATGGATGAATTGGGTCTGATGGGAAGTTCGACCCTGGTTGGATTGGCCAAAAATGAGGAGGAATTGTTCTTTGCCGGTGACCAGGAATCACTCAAGCTTCCCTATGACAGCGCTTCACTAAAGCTGGTTCGTCGTATCCGCGACGAGGTACACCGTTTTGGTATCGGGTTTCACCGGGATCAACGCAGCCGGGGCACTTTTAAGAATGAATTGGAGGATATTAAAGGCATTGGTAAAGCCACCGCAGACCAGTTACTAAAGCAATTCAGGTCGGTAAAGAATGTAAAGGAACAATCCCTTGAAAAACTGACGGAGTTGGTAGGGGCGAAAAAAGCTTCTTTGATAAGGAAGCATTTCGAAGAAGGAAGAAAATGAATGGGAAACTTGAAAATAAAATCCTGAAAATCAATCTGCTTAATCCAAATCAATTCCCATAAACCAGGGGCAAAAAAAATGGGGCCAGGATAGAAATCCAGCCCCGTTTTTAAAATCCAATATCCTATGAAAAACCGAGGTAAAAGTACAACCAATTTTTAGATTTCCTATACCCATTTCGTGGTATTTTTATTTTTTTTTATTGTGTTCATTATGAACTTTTTATAAAAAAAATGCAGCGCCGGAGGGGCGCTGCATCATCGTAGTTTTACGAGTATTTTTCGGTATTAATACGACCACAAATTCTGTTCGTAATCGAAGATCTTGTTTTTGATGTTATCTCCTTCCAGTAAGGCCAGGATAGGATCTTTGATATACTGACGGATCACCTTGTTCGACGGGTTGTCGAGTGTGGACTTGGTGATATAGCTGCTGAACATGCGGGCTTCGAAGAGTTCTTCCCAGGTCATGCGGCCAAGGCCCATGTTCTTGGGGTTATACACTTCATTTTTAGCCAGCAGGGCGCGCAGGTCAGGGTAATAGAGCCAGAACATGACCACGGTACCTCTTTCCTGTCCATTTTCCGCGTAGCGGATCTGAACGGGGGCGATACCAAGGATGCGGACAAACATGCGGCTGGATTCGCGGTCGAATACCCATTCTTCCTTGAGGCGCAGTTTCAGCACCGTTTTGGAATCAAAGGTTTTCATGGTTACTACGCGGGCAATGATCTTGCTCGGGTCGTTGATATCTACCTGGTCGGCGGTATCATAACCACCAGCGGTTTGTTTGTTTACATCATCCAGTGTCAAAGGAGTAGTGAACCGGTCATCGGAGAAGGCGGTTACTTCACCCTTGCGAACGGCATTCAGCAGGATGTCTACGAAAAGCTGGCTTCCGTTGTCATTTTCGGATTCAAAGCGGAAGGGCATATTCATTTTTTCCCGGAGGTCGAGTTCGCGCCATACCTTTTCGGCATAGAGGGCATCGTCCCAACGCAGGTGCTCGTAAGGCAACGGGGTGCGGTCGTTTACGGCGCTTTTATCAAACGCGTTATCGTTCCGCATCGAGGGCTTGGGGGCACCGCTGGTTGCATTGGCTGTATCGTAGGTAATCGGAATATTGATATTCGGATTATACGTCGGCACATTGCTCGCGTTGGTTACTTCCTGCTCGTTACCCGCAGGTTGGTTGGTTGCGGCAGGCTTCTTTTTACCCGTACGTTGGGCATCGGCCTGCGTGGCCACCATTACCAGGGCGGCGATTGCGAGAAGACCTTTGATCATGAACCTCTTCATTGTAGTCTGTTTTATTACTTACTTGATATAATATACCAGCGAAGGTATTTTTCTGTTTTCACCATCTTCACCTACGGCACGGATACCATCTACATAAACGGTCTTACCGGCTTTTATATGCCTGTTGATGATGTCCCTGGCTTTGGCATCGAAAGCATTACCTGTTACAACGGCTTCCACGATATCACCTTCATCGCTGTCGGTGCTGATCGTGAACTGGGTAACGGTGTACTTCAGGTCAAAGGGGAAATCTTTGATCCAGGCAGCCACACCACCCTGGGCACGGAAGGTACCAGCGGGGATGTTCTCACCGGAAGCGAAACCACCGATTGTGGCAACGGCACCGGGGATACGGCGTACACGGAACTGGGATACACCGGCGAGTTTGCCATCTACATTTACCGAGATCTTGCAATCATCGGACTGTTGGGCGACACGTACAATGTATTTACCATTTCCAATTTTCTTGATCGTTCCACCTGCACCGGTGATAGTAGGAATCACCTTATCATCACCACCACCACTGGCAGCGATTGTAATAGGGTTGTCCACACCGATGTAGAGTACGTTCATTTTATCCAGGGCGATCGAAGCGTTAGCCTGACCGACTGTATAGGTGATCGTTTTTTCAATGGTCTGCGGCTTGTTGTCCTGGTCAACATAAGAAATGCGAACCGGGATTGTGTGGCTTCCGAGGGTACCACCATTCACTTTCAGGTGAGCGGCACCATCTTCTCCCAGAGGAACTGTGCTTCCATTGATGCTGATTGTAGGTTGGGCTGCTTTACTAAAGGCACCCACACCGGCCATCACTTCGATTTCCTGACCAGGCATGATGTAGTTGGAGCTTTGTCCAACGATAGCGGTATACGTATCAAAACGCACCTCTACCTTACCTACTTGCTCATGGCAATAGCTTACCACTTTGTTTTCGGAGGTTTTTACGTCATTCTGGAATTTGCTCAGGATCGTCAGGGCAGCTACCGTAGGCACCATCCGGAAATAAGAAGATTCCCAGGAGTTGTTGCCTTTGTTTTTTGTCGGGGGCATACTCAGATCGATCGGGAGCGAGTTGGCGAATTCCTTACCGATGGCGGGATCCACGGCGAGGATATCTTTTTTGAATTGGGTCAGTTTCTGGAACAGTGTTTTTCCTTCTCCTTTCTCCACCATCAAACGGGTAGCAATATCGAGGTTGTCCTCTTTATATTTACCGGTAGCGGGATCGAAGTTGGCACGTTTCAGGATTTCAGATTTCAAACCTGAAATGTAGTCATTGAGTGATTTGGTCAGGGATTGAACCTGCTGGGCTTTGGGATACCAGACCTTGGCCTTTTCGGCAGACTCGGTCTTGGTGGTCTTCTCCAGCAGCGAACCCATGACGGTTTCAGTTGATTTATTTACCGTTGTGACAGAGCTTTCCAAGCTGTTGTTTACAGTCTTGAAAGCGTTGAGGATCTCCGATGATACGTTCAGGGCCAACAAGGCTGTCAGCACCAGGTACATCATGTTGATCATCTTCTGCCGCGGCTCACGAGGTAAAGCCATATTGTTCTGTTTTTTACCCGCCTGTGGCGGGATGGATTAGCTAAATGGTGACTATGGTTTAAAAACTCACGGGATACGGATTTCGTGTCTATTAAACGAAACCATTATAATCTGTTTTATGCGCGGCCCTGCATAGCGCTGAGCATGTTGCCATAGATCTGGTTCAGGCGGCCCAGGTTGGTGGCCAGAACAGCGATCTGATCGTGTGCTTTTTTGGCATCTTCTACGCTACCCTGCATGGCATCAGAAGCCTGCGTCAGGTTGCTATAGAATTTGTTCATTGCTTTCAGGTGGTTGTTGGTATCCTGCAGTTCCAGTTCATAGATCGTGTTCAGGGAAGACAGGTTCTTTGTCAGTACCTGTACCTGCTCATGGAAGTGCTTGGTACCTTCAGCCGCGTTGTTGAAGTGCTGAATGCTATGGGCAGCGCCGAGGTAGGCGTCTTTCATTTGACCCAGGGCATTGGCCGCTTCGTTGGTCTTTTTAGTATAGTCACCGGTAGCAGCCACTACATCTGTGATGTCGGCCATCTTATCTACGGTTACACCAAGTTTTTTAAAGTGGTCACCGAGTTTACCGAGGTTGGTCGGTGTGATCTCAGCAGCGGAAAGCATATCGTCCAGTTTCGAAAGAGCGGGGTTTCCGGAGTTACCAGCCAGGGCCAGCGGAGTTACTTCGAACTTACCGGTACGGGCTCTTTCTACATCGGGGTGCTCATTGATGTTGGGGAAATAGCGCTCCCAATGGGGTTCTTCAGGAGGGGCCACCATGAAGGCCATGATCAGGAACACGGCTACTTCGCAAAGGAGACCGAGGGTGATCATTTCATCAGCAGCGGGCCAGTGGCGGATCTTGAACAGGGCGCCAAGAATTACCACGGCGGCAAAGAAACTGAACAGAAAATTGAGGACTACGTTTCCTCTTTTGGTTTTAAAGAAAAGCATAATGGGCTCGTTTAATAGTTGAATTATAAGATTATTAAACAAAAAACTTGCAAGAAGTTAGTCGGTTGGAGAAAGGAGGCCGGAATGACCCGGCCTCACTTTAATTCGTTTCAAGGGGATCATCCGCCACGGCGTCCTTTTTCAGGGGCGGCAGGCAGGTCGATCACACTGCGGAAACCAATGTACGATTTAGCTGTATCCTGGTATTCGTAAGTGCGTGTTCCGGTTTGAAGGTAGTAGCTGACATCTTTCCAGCTTCCGCCGCGGATCACTTTCCGCTTCATCAGCGGAGAATCGGTATCCTTGGCATTCCAACGCACATCAGGGTTCATATCATGCTGGAAGGTAAATCCACCTTCATAGAAGATCGAGGAGGTCCATTCGGCAACGTTACCTGACATATTATACAGACCGAAATCGTTGGGCCAGTAAGCGTCGGCACGAACTGTATAGAATCCGCCATCTTCGGGATAGTTACCACGGCCGGGTTTGAAGTTGGCCATCAAACATCCCTTCTTGTTCCGGGTATAATAGTTACCCCAGGGGAACATGGATTGAGAACGGCCACCACGAGCGGCATATTCCCATTGAGCTTCTGTCGGCAGACGGAAGTCAGACTCCTGGGCCCTGTTTTTGGAATTCAGAAAAGTATTGAGGTAAAGTGTTCTCCAGTTACAAAACGCATCCGCCTGTTTCCAGTTTACACCCACCACCGGATAATTACCAAAGGAGGGGTGGCTGAAATAACGCTTCGTCATGGGTTCATTATAAGAATACGCGAAGTCGCGGATCCAGACCAATGTATCAGGATAAACCCGTACAGGATAACGATCAATAAATTTAGAGCGGGCGATACCAGCATTCTCACGCTTGGCGGCCTCTTTGAGGTCGAAACGTTCTACCTGGTAAACGATCTCGTTGGGGTTGATTTCCATTTTCCCGAAAATGCGGTCATCGGGAGGAAGGATCAGCTTGGTTTGACCTAACTCTTCCAAAACCTTGGGGTCATTCCATTTGAGGGTCTTCATCTTTGCCCAGTCCACATACTCCTTTCCATCTTTACCTGGTTTCAGGTATTTCAGCTCAGTCGCAGCCACCGAGTCACGAACCCACCATACAAACTGGCGATACTCGTTGTTGGTGATCTCCGTAGCATCCATCCAAAATCCACTGATGGATATGGAACGGTTGCGAGCACTAAATGAATAGGAAGGATCCTCATCGCTGGGGCCCATATGGAAAGTTCCCTGCGGAATATACACCATGCCCGGAGGACGGGGTAGCGTATACTTGCTGCCAGGGGCGATTCCGTAAACCTGGCCGTCATTTGGCAAGGCCCCGGATTTCTTCTTCTTACCCAGGATGCCACAACTGCTTAACAGGATCATGGCCACGAGGGCGAAGAAAAGATAGATAGGGTTCTTCATTTTCATACACTTAAAGGGTATTGGACAAATATAAGATTTTGACAAAAACCGACTCACAAGGTTAAAATTTATTTTTTTAAATACAAAGCTCTTTTACGAGGTAAAAACTCTAACGTTTTTTATACTTTCTTATTGTATATAGGGCAAAATTTCACCATTCATTTACACGGGTAACTGTCCTGAATTCCATCAAGTTACTAACGGGCCGGAGGCAGGAATAATTGTGGCAAACGTAAACCAATCCATTTTCTTCCCCCTTTTTATCGTTCAGAAGCGGGAAATGGTTGTTTGGACCTTTTGAATACATTATAATATTATGTGGTATGTATTCACTAATTATCGACCTGAACAGATCATCCGCCTTCTCCCCCACCACCGCGATCTCCCTTGTTCCGGCTACCTGCTCTAACAGGATACAGGCCCATCGGGCAAAAGAGGTAGGATATTTAATGATGGCCTGACCCAGTGAGGTGGTTATCCTCTGTCCCCTTTCCCCCCACCCGGGCTGGTCAAAATACAATGCGAGTTTGATCAGGTTCTGTGCCATCACCGAATTCCCGGATGGCAGGGCTCCATCGTACACTTCTTTTTTCCGAATGATTACATCGGTCTGGCCCGCAGGTGTATAATAGAAATAACCGGTATCTGGTTCACTGAACTGATCAATCACCTGTTGGGTCAGCTCCCGCGCCCGTTCGAGACAGGATGTTTCTCCCGTTACCTCTTGTAACTGGATCAGGGCTTCAATCAGAAAGGCAAGGTCATCCAGAAAAGCGGGGAAACGGGCTTTTCCGGATTTATAGGTATGAAGCCACTCCCCATTGGGCTGAACAAATACCCGGAGCAGGAAATCCATATTGGTCCTGGCCAGGTGCAGGTAGTCTTTTTCGCCAGTGGCCGCATAAGCTTTGCAGAGCCCCGTCACCATCAACGCATTCCAACTCAAAATCTGTTTGTCATCCAACTGCGGCCTGACCCTTTTTGCCCGATAAGTCAACAGGTTTTCCTTCCCCTCCGTAATGATCCGCCCGAGATCAGGAATTTCTCCCATTTTTGACACCCGGTCCCTGGCCACCCAGGGTATATTCCGGCCCTCCCAATTCCCTTCTTCCGTAATATCAAACCACTGGCAAAAAATCTCCCCTTCCTTTTCCGGCAACAAATCGATCACCTCTTTCCGGGAAAAGGTATAGTATTTACCCTCCACCCCTTCACTGTCAGCATCGAGGGCAGAATAAAAGCCACCTTCGGGTGAGGTCAACTCGCGCTCCACAAACCGAACTGTTTCGGCAATGACCTCGCGGTATTTTTCTTTTTTGGTCAACGCATAAGCCTCCGCATATACACCCAGTAACAAGGCATTATCGTACAACATTTTCTCAAAATGAGGGACCAGCCATTCGGTATCAGTGGAATAACGGGTAAACCCACCCCCTATTTGATCATATAATCCACCAAGGGCCATCCGGTCAAGGCTCAATAAGGCCTGGGTCAAAGCCTCTTCATTCCGGGTCTCGTGATGATAACGAAGCAGGTACTGAATCACTCCGGTCTGTGGAAATTTGGGGGCACGGCCAAAACCACCCCAGGTCTTATCCGCCTGGCGAAGAATATTGACCGCCATGGCATGGGCATTGTCTTTCCGGTATATACTATCGGCCTCCGGTGATTGGATTCCAAATGAATTGGATTGGAGTAAATGCGCGGTCAGGTTTTCAGCCTGAGCATCGATCTCGTGGCGTCGTTCCGAAAAAGCCTGTACCACTCCCGTCAGCACATCCTGCCAGGCCGGTCTGTTTTGAACAGGCTTGGGAGGAAAATAGGTCCCCCCATAAAAGGGTTTTCCCTCCGGGGTGAGAAAAACATTGAGGGGCCATCCGCCACTCCCGGTCATCGCCTGTACGGCATCCATGTAAATATGGTCGAGGTCAGGACGTTCTTCGCGGTCAATTTTGATATTGATGAAATGAGTGTTCATGATCGCCGCGGTCTCTTCATTCTCAAAGCTCTCCCGTTCCATCACATGACACCAGTGGCACGCAGAATAACCAATGCTGACGAGTATCGGTTTTTGTTCCGTCTTCGCTTTTTGGAGTGCCTCCTCTCCCCAGGGATACCAATCTACCGGGTTATGGGCGTGTTGTAATAAATAAGGACTTGTTTCGTGAATGAGACGATTGGTGTGGGACATGGGGCAAAGGTAGGGGGAGTTTGGATGTTGGATGTTGGATGACAGATGACGGAGGACAGATGACAGATGACGGAGTTTCTGCAATTGACCATTTCTTTGCCCCGGAGGGGGTCGCCGGTTAATCATTCAATTTTAATTTCCGGTCGATCAAATATTACTGATTAAATCATTGCATTATTAGGAGGCTCCTCCGGAGCCTTTGGGAAATACAAATAATTCGGGGCTACAGCTGGGGTGCCCCTCCGGGGCAAAGAAATGGTCAATTTCAGAAACTCTGTCATCTGTCCTCCGTCATCCAACATCCAACATCCAACATCCTTTCCCGTCAACTGTCATCTGTCCTCTGTCCTCCGTCATCTGTCCTCACCCCTGACTATTCAAAAAAACCTCCAACGCAGCCACCATGCTCGGTACCTGAGGACGTGGTGCCTGAATACCGATCTTCAGACCAGCTTCTTCCAGGGCCTTGGTGGTATTGCTGCCAAAGGCGCCCAGTATGGTTCCGTTCTGGCGGTATCCGGGTATATTATCAAAAAGGCTTTTTACACCGCTGGGAGTAAAGAGACAGATGACATCATAGGAGTTCTTTACCAGAATATCCTTAACATCATTGCTTTCGGTGCGGTACATGAAGGCGAGTGAGTATTCACAATTATTGTCTTTGAGCCAGTTGCAGATATCATTGTCCTGCTGGTTCTCAGAGCATACATACAGGAATTTCTCGTTGGCTTTGTGTTTGTTGATGGCATCAAAAAGGCTCCTGTTGGAACCATCGGCGCCATAAAACACTTTGCGTTTCCGGTAAAGAATAAACTTCTGCAGATAAAGTGCCACCGCCTCTGTGATACAGAAATACTTGGTATCCTGTGACACATTCACTTTCATTTCTTCGCAGGTGCGGAAAAAATGATCGATCGCATTTCGGCTGGTGAAGATCACCCCGGTATAGTTGACGATATCGATCTTTTGTTTGCGGAATTCCTTGGCAGGAATGGGTACCAACCGGATAAGCGGATGGAAATCAAGCGCAACTTTATACTTCCTGGACAGCTCGAAATAAGGCGATTTTTCGCTTTCTGGCCTTGGTTGGGTAATCAGAATCCTCTTCACTTTTCCTTGGGGTTTGATGATGGCATCCCTTTTATTTGTCATAAGGCTCAGCTCAAAAGTTTTGCAAAGTTAACGACTTCTTTTAAATAACAAGCAATAACAGCTTGTAGATCAAGACAAGGGGAATGATCTCAAATCCGAATATGTATAACAAGAAATGGAATAGATTGACTTTAACCCGGTTACGTGATAATTGAAAGGTTAAAACAATTCTATATAGCCACGCCAGTGCCAGGCCTACAAAGGAAAAATAGAGTGCAAATTGGGCCAGGGCCGAACCAGCTAAAAAGATCAATACAAGACAGGGCAGCAGAAACATCCCGATCATTTTATTGATCATAAACACGATAAAGGAGTAATCATCCGCGGGGCCCGAAAGTTGAAATAACCAGCCGGAAAACTTGAGGGTCGCATATTTCCCTAAATAAATGGCACAAAGCCCCCCGGTGGCATACAGGGCTTGTATCCAGAAATTATCTACTTTCTCCAGATGATAATAGTTAAGCAGGAAACTAATATACAAGCCGCCCACAACGAGAAAGAAAATGTTCAACAATAAAGAAGGTAAGGGAGTCTGCACCAATTGCTCATACAATTGTCTTTGCTTAAGAGTGCGTTGAAAGAATATGCGGAACAGGTCAGCAAAGTATTTGGGGAACAGCTTCTTTAATATTCCGAGAAACAAAATGAGTATCACCAGCACATAGAAAAAGATCTCTTTCCCCTGAAAACCCCGTTTGGGTGGATCCTTCCGTGGGGGTGGTGGAGGAACGGCCCTGGCTTTCGCGATCGAATCATTCAGGTATTTCACCCGGGCCAGGCTATCGGCGATCCGGATGGAGTCGACCTTTGCACTGGTGGTATCTATTATCACCGGTGGTGTGACAACGGTTCTGACCGTATCGGGTGGGACAGATAGAGTGTCTGGGCCCTGGGCAGATACGGACCGGGAAAACCAAAGAAACAGGAATAATAGAAAATAGGGCCTCATCATGTTGCGGCAAAAGTAGATAAATCTTTGCGCTAGAAGTAACTTATAAAACCAACATGGACCTTGGATTGCTGGAGGTTGATCCGGGTATCGTCTCTTTTTCCTACCGCCCAGGCGAGGTTGAATACACCAGCCTTGGTTTCAAAGGCCAATCCAAGGCCTGTACTAAAATAACGGTGTTGCTGTCTGTTTTCTCCCCTTGAACCGCCCCAACCCCCGTCGGTAAAGACATAGAAAAAGGAGTTCAACCCGATGAGGTAGCGGTATTCGAGGGTGGCTACCAGGTATTCGGAGAGGTATTGGCTTTCTTCGTCAAAGCCCCTGAGGAGCTTAAAGCCCCCGATCTGAAACAATTCATTCCGGAAAATGGATCCGCTCTGGAACCAACCTCCATTTAACGAAGTTCGGATCACGCTTTGTCCCTTTAGCCGGATATACCGCGAAGCACTGGCTTTAACCCTGAATTGATAAGAACTGAGTTTAACGGTATCGTATAAACGCTCAAAGTCAAAGGAAGGATCGGAGGGGTCTTTCAACTCCACGATCTCATTGTTCTTTCTGATCTTTTTTGTCCCGGCCGTACCAGTGAGCTGTACCACCCAACCTTTCCGGGGGTTGTTGCGATAGTCTGTTTGATTCCATTCATAATCCAATCCCAGGTTGGAAGAACTGACATCCGCAATATCCGGTAAACGTCTTGTTTGCAAAATGGTGGCGGTATTGATACCCCCCTGGCTCAGGATGGTTTGAAAACGCTGAAAGAACAAGCTGACCGTTCGGTTCGCTGTAAGGGCATAGCGTCCGCCAAACTGCATATTTACATTGAGAAAAGAACTGTCCTTGCGAAACATATCAAAGGCCAGGTCGAGACCCAGGTTGGATTTAAAAATAAAAGGTTGCCGAAACAGGATATTGAGCCGGGGAGATTTGACCTGGAGTTGTTGCCAGTTGAGGCCAAAGATCTCTCCATTTCCCAGTGCATTATTGAGCCGGATATTGGCTTCGCCGGTAACGAGTAATCTTTTGGAGGAAAACTGATCGCTATTGGGAAGAAAACCAACAAGAAAATTGATCTGACTGCTTTTCTTGGGTTTCAAATGAAGGTTGAGTACCGATCCCGTACCCAGCAGGCTGAGGTCATAGGGTTTTATTTCTTCCACATAATTCAGTTCGAGCAAACGGGCGGAGATCCGTTCCAATTTGGACCGGTCAAAAAAACTTCCGTTGGGTATCTCCAAAAAGCGCTGGAGGAAAAAATTGGAAATCTTTGCGCCCCCATAAAGCCGGATGCTGTCAATTTTGTAAGCCGGGCCTTTTTCCACCACCAATTGACCTGAAAGGCTATCGCCAATCACCTGCATACTATCAAAAAAGATACGGCCAAAAGGATGCCCATTGTTTTCCAGGTAACTGAGCATCCGTTGTTGCAAACCCTGGTTGAGTTGGATATCAAGCGGTTTACCTTCAAATCCGGAGGCCTTCCAACCTATCGCATCCAATAAAGCGGGGTCCACCCGGCGCGTATCCAATTTGTTCCAATAATAAATACTCCCGGCATAGATCACCACCCGGGCAAATGTAGAATCATAGGAAATAGAATCCAGGGAAGCCGTGATATACCCTTTTTCCTGCATCAGGGCGGGCAGACCGATTACATATCGGGTACAGGCATCCCTGTCGGGAAAATCCTGGGTCAGCCGAAGGGTATTGGTAAAAAAGGAAAGCGGTTTATCTACCGGCAAGATCTCCAACCGGTAGCTGTCCTGGGCCATGGCATAGGTTGCCAGGACCAGGAAAAACTGGATCCCCACAAGACTCCTTAGATGCTTTCGTACTTTTGCCATGAACATCGATACAAAAATAGAGAACTCATTACGTGGCAGGTATTTATCTTCATATCCCTTTTTGCCGGCAGGCTTGCCACTATTGCAATTTCCACTTTACCACTTCTCTCCGGCGTAAAAACGAATTAACCGCCGCTTTATTGAAAGAGATCGATATCCGTCGTGATTACCTGGGGGGTGAGCCCATAGAAACCATCTATTTTGGTGGGGGTACGCCCAGTCTCCTCCATCCGGATGAACTGCGGTCTATCCTGGATAAGATTTACCAGACCCATACGGTGTCCGGGGAGGCGGAGATCACCCTTGAATCCAACCCGGATGATATTGAAATTGAAACGCTGGAAGCCTGGAGGCGCTTAGGCATCAACCGGCTCAGTATCGGTATCCAGTCATTTTTTGACGAGGACCTCCGTTGGATGAACCGGGCGCACAATGGTGACCAGGCGGTGAAGGCCCTGGAATGGGTGATGCGTTATTTTCCCAACACCACAGCCGACCTGATCTATGGCACGCCATACCTGACCGATGAAAAATGGAAACACAACCTGGATCAGCTGCTTGCCTTTGGTGTACCCCATATCTCCTCCTATGCCCTGACCGTAGAACCTCAAACCCTCTTATATAAAAAAATAGAAAAAGGCCTGAGCCCGGATGTAGACCCTGACCGCCAAGCCCGCCAATTTCTGCTATTGATGGAAAGAATGGAAGCGGAGGGATTTGAACATTATGAAATCTCCAATTTTGCCAAACCGGGTTTCCGCAGCCGGCATAATTCATCGTATTGGGATGGGAAGAAATACCTGGGCCTGGGTCCCTCAGCTCATTCTTTTGATGGCACATCGCGTCAATGGAATATAGCCAACAACAGCCGGTACCTGAACGGCCTGGCCTTCGATGAATTGGTATTTGAAAAAGAGATACTGACTCCGGTACAAAGGCTGAATGAATACATCATGACCTCGCTGAGGACGCTCGAAGGAATTGACCTGGAAAGGATTCCTGTCGATTATAGGGATCATTTACGCACGCTCAGCGAGAAGTTTATAGCGGATGAAACCATGCGGCAGCACGGGTCAAGATTGATACTTACAAAAAAAGGAAAACTCTTTGCCGACGGAATTGCCAGCGATCTCTTTCGCGATCAGTGATGGCGGTGGCGAAAGTAAAGCCAGGCCTGCCGGATCACCAGTGTGAGCACCATCAGGGAGATGGCCATGGGTCCTATACCGTGAAAAGAAAGAGGCATTTTATTCAGCTTTTAGCTGTCAGCCTATAGCGTGTAGTTTACAACTTGTGCCATTTGTTTCTTAAAATTCCCGTTCGATACAAACTCTAAAAAACGAATAGCTAACCACTAAAGGCCTAAAGCTATATTTCAGACCAGCACTTCTTCCACCCGTTTAAACCCTTCTTTCGCTTTAACATTTTCCCAAAGAATCTCGTAAATCGTTCGGGCAATGGGCATATCCGCACCGATCTGTTTATTTATTTCAAACACACAACGCGAGGCGTTGTATCCTTCAGCTACCATGTTCATTTCCAACTGCGCTGTTTTAACCGAGTAGCCTTTTCCGATCATGTTCCCAAAACTGCGATTACGGCTGTAAAGGGAATAACAGGTTACCAGCAAATCACCGAGATACACACTCGCCGCATAGTTGGCTGATTTTTTATGTGTTACCGGGTCTTCTCCTTCGTGTATCCCGATTTCGATATGGTGGATACCCACCTTCTTTAAGAAACCCGCCATTTCATCGGCACAGTTAGCGATCAACACACTCAGGAAGTTATCGCCATAATCAAGGCCATGTGCCATCCCCGCCCCCAGTGCATATATATTCTTCAATACCGCCGCATACTGCACTCCGTAAACATCATTGTTGGTAACGGTATTGAGGTAGCTGGTTTTAAAGTATGACGCTATTTCAGCGGTCTTGGTTTCATCTTTTCCGGAGAAAGTGAGATAGGAGAGTTTTTCGGAGGCTACTTCTTCCGCGTGACAGGGCCCCATGACCGTAAAATACTGGGAGATATCTACCTGAAAATCATTGTTCAGGTATTCATTGATGAGGATATTCCTTTCAGGCAGGATGCCTTTTACGGCCGAAATAACGGTTTTTCCTTCCCAGTCACGCGGCTTCAATACAGAAAGGGTGGAATATACATAGGCTGAAGGCACTGCCAGCAGTACGGTATCAGTGGCTGCCATCAGCTCCCGTATATCCGTGTGCAGGGTAAGCAGGGAGGTGTCAAAATTTACCGAACTGAGATAGGTCGGATTATGTTTTCGCCTGGCAATATGCTCCGCCATGGACTCCCCCCGCACCAACCAATGGATGGGATGCCGGTTATCGGTCAGTAATTTGGCAAGCGCGGTAGCCCAGGACCCCGAGCCTATGATTCCAACATTCATTTCTAATTCTTCGTTTCGAACAACTTGTCCTTATCCACCTTGGTCACTTTGGCGCCATCCTTCAATGTCTTGCTCACCACATTAAATGGTCCGGAAACAACTTCTTCCCCACCTTTGAGTCCTGACCTGACCTGGATATTATTGATATCCTGGATACCGGTGGTCACCACGGTTTTCTTTACCGTACCATCGGCCTGAAGAATGAAGACCACTTCTTCCAGTTCATCAAGGGCTACGGTAGGTTCTGATTCTTCTCCGTTTTCCTCTTCAGGTTTTTTATTCTTTTTATCTTCTTTCTTCTTATCATCGATTGTCTTATCGCCTCCTTTGACACGGGTAGCCACCGCATTGATCGGAACCGCGATCACATTCTCCACCTTGCTGGTTTTGATATCCGCGCTGGCATTCATGCCCGGGCGGAAGGGAAAGCGGCGAGGTTTGGCAGGATCGATCAGGTCCTTGTAGGAAGCAGGATCAAGACGGATCCGCACTTCATAATTCGTTACATCCGTAGCGCTGGTCAGTGAAGTGCTTTTCACACTGCTGGCGATCTGGGTCACTACCCCTTTAAATTTGCGGTTATTATAAGCATCCACTTCCACGTCGGCAGAATCGCCGATGCTTACTTTGATCACATCATTTTCCCCTACATCCACCCGTACTTCGATCACCGACATATCCGCCACACGCATCATTTCGGTACCGATATTAAAACTGTTACCGGCTACACGCTCACCCTTTTTCACGGTCAGGGCGGAGATCACTCCATCCATGGGAGCAACGAGTGTCGTACGGCTCAGGTCTTTATTGGCCCGGGTCAAACTGGCCTGCGCGCTTTGTACACCGGCCTTGTTTCCACGGATGCCTTCTTTGGCTGCATTATAATTAGCCAACGCGGATTCGTAGTTGCTTTCGGCTTGTTCAAATTCCGCTTTGGAAATGATCTTATCATCGAGCAATTGCTTCTGGCGATTGTATGTCCGTTCTGCCTGGTCGAGTGTAGCCTTCAGGGCATTCAACTGGGCTGAGCTATTGGCGGCCACCGCTTCCTGCTGGTTAACAGCTGCTGCGGCCTGATCACGTTGAGTGGCATAGATATCTGCATAGATACGAGCAAGTACCTGACCCTTTTTTACACTATCTCCTTCTTCCACATTCAGTTCAACTACTTCCCCGGAGATATCCGGACTGATCTTCACCTCAATTTCGGGATAAACTTTTCCGCTTGCATTCACGGACTCAACGATGGTCTTATTGCCGACCTTTTCTACGGATACCTTGATCCCTGTTTCTTTTTTGCCTGAAATCAATTTCCCAACAAACAATATCGCGATCAAAGCACCCAGGCCGATCAATATCCATTTAACTGTTTTGCTCATGTTGTAATTTTTGAAATACTTATAATTTGATGCCCTGGCCTTTATAAAATTCCAGCAGTTTCATTTTAAATACAAAATCATATTGCGAGTACAATACCTGGAAGCGTGCGCGCTGCAGATTGGTCTGACTCGTCACCAATTCAAAAGAAGAAAGCAGGTTCAGGTCATATCGCTTTCTGGCATAGTCATACGACCGTTGGGCCGTAGCGAGTGAAATCTTATCTGCATTGAACTTTTGCATGGAGATCATGGCGTCGTTGTACGCTTTGTAAATATCCTGTTTCAATTGCAGATCTCCATTTTGCTTTTGCAATTCAAACTGGCGGATATTCAATTTCGCCCTTTCCCAATTGGTCCGGGAGGCCTTTCCATTGAAGATCGGTACGTTGAGGTTGAGGGTGATACCCTGACCAAAGTTGGTTCGCATTTGTTTGCCAAAGGCATCGGGTTTGACCACGGTCACTACCGTATTGCCATTGACCACAATGGGTCTTTCCACATCATAAAAAGTACCACCGTTATTGGCCCGTAAACCGGAAGATGTATATCCGGTGATCACCTGGTCATATACCGGTACATCTTTAAAAGAAACATAGTTGGAATACAGACTACCACTGGCGCTGATGGAAGGATAGAGCCTTCCTTTAGCTGCTTCGGCTGATTTGCGGGCAGCCAGGATTCGAAGTTCATTAACTTTCTGCTGGGGCAAATTGGCCATGGCAGAAGCATACACCGTTTCTGGTAACAGATCGGCCAGGGCTTCCAATGGAATTTGGTCCACCGGCGGAGTAGCCACATCAAAAGGTGTAGCGGCATCCATCGCCAGCAATGCCTTTAACTGAAGGATAAATGCCTGTACGCTTCCTTCTGCCGTGATATAGGAAGAACTGTCACGCGCCAGCTGGGCTTCCAGTTCGGCGGCATTCAATTCGGGGAGCGATCCTGCGCTTACTCTTTTCCGTGTGTCATTTAATTGGGCGCGGGAAATGTCCACCTGCGCTTTGGCAATATTCGCTTGTTCCCGGGCCAGCAGCACTTGCAGATAAGCTACGGCCACATTGAGGGAAATATCATTCTGTATCTTTTTAACCTGCTCCCGCTCCGCCTCATAGCTGATCCGGTTGGCTTCTACGGTGTTCTTCTGGGTAAACCAATTGAAAACGGTCACCTGGCTTTGCAGGCCTACACCCGAACTGAAGATATTGTTGTTTTCAAATACACCGGTGGTGGGGTTTTCCGCCAAACCAAATCGGAAACCGGCATTCCCACCAAAATTCAAAGAGGGGATCCGATCGGCATTGCTTTGCTTATAGGTCAGTTCGGCTATACGGGCCGTGATATCCTGTCCTTTTACCGAAATATTATTGGCCAGTGCATAGTCCACGCATTTGCGCAGGTCCCATTTTTCCTGTGCTGCCATGGATTGAAAAAGCAACAGGGCAGCAGCCAGTTTGAGGTAATTTTTCATGATGGGGCAAATTTAGGTCAAATGGTTTTGCTTATTACTGAATTGTGACAAACGGATGGGAAAAATTAACTATCTGATTGTCGAAAAAGCCTGTTCCAGGTCTTTTATCAGGTAGTCCGGTTCTTCCAGGCCCACATACATCCGGATATACCGGTGTTCGGGGTTGGCCGGATCGAAATCGGAGGGTTTCAGACCTGCACATTTGGGAATGACCAGGCTTTCGTGCCCACCCCAGCTTACCGCCATCAGGATATGTTTCAGGGACTCACAAAAACGGACGATCTCCTCCATCTTTTTTGTCCTCATCACAAAAGTAAACAACCCAAAGGCATTCTTCATCTGGGCCCGGGCCAGTTCATACTGGTCAAAATCAGGGTCAAAGGGGAAGATCACCCGTTCAACCTGGGGATGGGCTTTGACAAATTCCACCACTTTTCGGGTACTGGCAGAAATTCGTTCCAACCGGGTAGGAAGGGTACGTAATCCGCGAATGAGCAACCAGGCATTAAAAGGCTGTATCCCCGATCCAATATTCAGGTATTCACTATCAAATATTTTCTTCATCATCGCGTGGGAACCGGAGAGCACACCACCCAGGGTATCACTATGACCGGAAATGTACTTGGTGGCCGTTTGCATGGACAGGTCGATTCCCATCGTGGCCGTTTGCTGGTACAATGGGGTACAATAGCTATTGTCAATCAGCGTAATGATATTTTTTGAGCGGGCAAAGGCGGCAATGGCCCGGATATCCTGCAGCGCAAAATCCCAGCTATTGGGAGATTCCAGATAGTAGAAGGTTGTATTGGATTGGGTGGCGTCAAAATAATTCGCCGTGGTACGACCATCCACATAGGTGGTGGTAATACCAAACCGGGGCAGGATATTGTCAAACATCTTTTGCGCCCAGGTATAGGGTTTGGCGACAGATACGATATGATCCCCGGATTTTACATTGGCCAAGACAGCCGCAAAAATGGCGGCCGCACCATTATTAAATACCAGGCAATCCTCGGCCCCATCAAGTGCGGCTATTTTTTTTCGAAGTATATCCACGGTCGGGTTCAATCCCCGGCTATAGAGGTACCCCCCCATTTCATCTTCAAAAGCCCGGTGCAGGTCTTCGACCTTTCGGAAGGCAAAATTGCTGGTTTGGATAATGGGTGGGGAAACGGCATTGAAGTACTGGTCTCTTTCCTCTCCCCATTCATTGATGATCTGGGAAATATCCATCTCAGACATGTTTTTTATTATAAAAAATAAAATATATCCCCAGGAATAAGCTGAGCAGACCCACCCCGATCAGGGCGGCCTTTACATCTTTGATGACTACCCCCACGGCGATCATAAAATAACTAAAAACAAAAAACGCGGCGAGCATGGGGGTGAACCGGTTCCAGGTTCCGATGACCATGGCCTCATTGGTTTTTCTTTTTCTTAGAATAAAAAGGGTGGCCGCGGAGGTGCTCATGCCAATGCTATCGAGAAACATGGTAAAGTTGAGGATATTGTCCACCCCTTTTCCAAAAAAAGTAACCACAATGGTGACAATGGAAAAGGTGGCCAATCCTGCCACCAGGGCTTCGGTTTTTGGATGCCGGTAGGAAAATATTTTCGGGAAAACTTTGTCCTCACTCATGGCATACATCACCCGGGGGTTACTCATCAGCAGAATATTTACATAGGCGAGAACGGAGATGAACATCAGCGCGTCAAAGACCTTGCCGCCGGCCTTTCCAAACCAGGCTTCACAAAGCAAGGCACCGATGGCGGAGGCATTCTTCATTTTATCATAACCGATCACCTGGGTATAGGCCACATTGATCAACAGATAAAGCAGGATAACGATCAGGATACCGATGATGATACCCTTGGGGATACTGGTGGGCGATTTGGCTTCACTGCCAAAATTGATGGTTTGCTGGTATCCTCCATAGGCAAAACAGACCGGTATCAGCGAGATTAGAAACAGGGATACGGCATCTTTATCGGCCAGGGTAAAAAGGGGAGATCCCTCCTCGTACCCATGTGGCTCGATCACCACGCCTTTGAGCACACTGGCAATAAGCAATACAACCAATCCCACTTTAACAATGATCAACACATTCTGGGTACGGCTGCTTGTTTTTAACCCAAATAAATTGACCACAAAAAACATAGCCACGGCCACGATGGCGACCATGGTATTAAAGAATACCCCACTGGGTTTGCCGTATAGAAGGTCGCTTACATAGTCGGCGCCGATCAGGGCTACCACGCCCAAAGAGGCGGCATTACTGATGAGGATAATGGCGTTAACGGAGAACCCGACGGCCGGGTGGTAACATTGGGCAAATACTTTGTAATACCCGCCCATGGCCGGAAGGCGCTGCCCGATCTCCGCATAGGTAAGCGCACCACACAGTGCAATGACCCCACCGGCGATCCAAAGCAAGAAAAAGATGGAACTGGTACCCGAGGTAGCGGCTACCGAGGCCGGGTTGCGAAAGATCCCCATTCCGATGACGAGGGAAACAACAATGAGGCTGATGTCAAACAGGTTGAGTTTGTTCTTGGCAGTCATGGGTGAAAGATAGGGTAAAATCTCTTCGTGTGCTTCGTGGTTCTTTATGTCCTTTGTGGTCCCTGAGGCAAGTCTTGCGTAGGAGGACACAAAGGGCACAAAGAACCACAAAGGACACAATGGACACAAAGGAAATGGTCTATTTTTGAGGAATGAGATCGGGAATAATAATCGCTTTTTGTCTTTCCGTAAAAATGGCAACGGCACAGGAAGAAAGGGATTCGGTGAAGGCCCTCCAGGAAGTAACCGTTCGGGCCTTTGAGCAACATGGGGCAAAAAGAAATTCGACTTCTGCCGTCATCCGGGTCATTGAGCCACAGCCAGCCCTCTGGAACAATAAGACCTCCCTCGTATCCGCATTCAATACTGTTCCCGGTGTACGGATGGAGGAAAGATCGCCCGGTAGTTATCGCATCAATATGCGGGGAAGTTCTTTGCGTTCGCCCTTTGGTGTACGCAATGTAAAAGTGTACTGGAATGATATCCCGGTGACCGATGCCGGTGGCAATACCTATTTCAATCAATTTGCCATTAATAATTTTTCGTTTATCGAGGTCAATAAAGGGCCGGCCGCGAGTATGTATGGAGCCGGCACCGGAGGTCTTATCCTGGTCAGCAGCCTTGAACGATGGAAACCGGGTGTATCAGTGGAATATATGACCGGAAGCTATGGCCTGCAGAACCTTTTTGCTTCGGCCCAATATGGGCGAAAAAGCAAACAGGGAGATTCACTGGGTTGGGCCTCGCAAAATCAGGTGACCTATTCCCATAATGAAACCGATGGTTACCGGGCACAGAGCCGGATGCGCCGGGACAATATCAGTTGGGAATCGAAATTGAACGTTTCTGACCGGCAACAGATTCGCGCTTCGCTGCTATATTCCGATCTCTATTATCAAACACCGGGTGGACTGACCTATACCGAATACCTGGCCGATCCGCGCGCGGCACGTCCGGCAGTGGGGGCTTTCCCATCAGCCGTCAATGCCAAAGCCGCTATTTTTCAAAAAACACTTACGGCCGGTTTTACGAGTGAATACCAGATCAACAGCCACCTGCTCAACCGTACCACCTTGTATGGGGCACATGCGGAAGTCAGTAATTCGGCGGTGCGCAACTATGAACGTAGAAAGGAACCCGGTTGGGGCGGGCGGAGTGTATTTGTTTTGCTTAAAAAGAATGAGGGGAGAGAATTTCAGGCTGTGACCGGTGCCGAATTTCAAAAGGGATATTTCAATACCCAGGTATTTAGTAATCAGGGTGGTCATCCCGATACGGTGCAGACCAACGACGATATCGCCTACACCACTTATAGTCTGTTTGCACAGGCACATTATTCCATGCAAGATTCCTGGTTGTTTCTGGCAGGTGTGAGTGTAAATAAAACCAAAGTGGGTTTTACCCGGTACAGCGCAACACCGGTTTGGCAGGCGGATCGCACGTATAAAAATGAGATTGCCCCGCGCTTGTCGGTGAAAAAGACCTTCCGCAACGATCTTTCGATAGCGGCTATCCTTTCCCGTGGTTTCTCCCCTCCTACTATTTCCGAGTTACTGCCTTCTACGGGGGTTATCAGCACGGACCTTGAAGCAGAATATGGTTGGAACCGTGAGTTGACCCTGCAACATCGTTTATTTAAAAAACGACTGGATGTTACGATCACCGCTTTTTCTTTTACCTTAAATAAAGCCCTTGTACAGCGGCGCGATATTTCAGGCGCAGATTATTTCATCAATGCCGGTAAGGTCAATCAGCGTGGGATTGAATCCAGCCTGCGGTATTTACTCTTTTTACCAAAACGGTCTTTGATTGATTACCTGGACTTGCAAGGGGCATTCACCTACCACCATTTCCGTTACGGTTCTTTTATCCGGGGCAGTGATGACTTTACCGGGAAAACAGTTCCCTCTGTTCCTTCGCAAGCTTATTCGATGCTGGCATATGTAATTCTAAAAAATGGTTTATATCTCTCTCTGAATTTTTATGCGGCTTCGAAGATCTATTTGAACGATGCGAATACGGCTGTAGCTTCTCCCTATGAAATTATAGGAGGGCGTATGGGTTGGAAAACAAGCAAGAAGAAAAAATGGAACTTTGATCTGTATGTTGGAGGTGATAACTTATTGAATGAGAACTACAGTTTGGGAAATGATATTAATGCGGCAGGCGGGAGGTATTTTAATGTGGCGTATGGAAGAAATCTGTTTGTCGGCGTGATGCTTAACCGCTAAGACTCAAAGACGAGAGAGATTCACCGCAGAGAACAAGAGGACGCGGAGTTACGCAGAGATTTTACCATTAAGTCGCCATGAGGCATAAGTACGCCATTGATAATTTAAATAGTTAATAACTAAATCCTTTCTCTGCGTAACTCCGCGTCCTCTTGTTCTCTGCGGTGA